>JBKOWB010000357.1:0-10162 GCA_046724195.1 Actinomycetota bacterium | reverse complement strand
CACCGGAGTGATCACCACCGTGGCCGGCACCGGCACGTCGTCGATCTTCACCAACGGGGACGGCGGCCCCGCGACCGCCGCCAACCTCACGATGCCGTACGCGGTGGCGACCACCCCCACCGGCGGCTTCCTGATCGCCGAATCCGGCAACGCTGCCGTCCGCCTCGTCGACGCCGGCTTCGCGACCGCCGTCCCGCCGTCGGCAACAACTGTCCCGGCCGCGCCGACGATCGGCTCGCCGACGTTCGGCAACGCGTCCGCGACGGTGCGGTGGACCGCATCATCAACTGATGGCGGCTCGGCGATCACCGGGTACCTGGTGCGGGTGGTCGACAGCACCGGCGCCCAGGTGGGCGCGCTGCGTCCGGCGGGCGCGACGGCGACCAGCCTGGTCGTCACCGGCCTGACCAACGGCTCCAGCTACCAGTTCCAGGTGGCGGCGACAAACGCGGTCGGCACCGGCCCGAACTCGGCGCTGTCGACGGTCGTCATCCCGGCAACGGTGCCAGGTGCGCCGGTGATCGCAACCGCGGCGTCGGGTGTGGCCGGCGGAACGGTCACGGCCACCGCCAACTGGAACGCTCCGACCAGCAATGGGGGATCAGCAGTGAGCGGGTACGTGGTTCGCGCGCTGCGGATGTCGTCAACCGGCACCGTCCTGGCGACCACGACCTCGGCAGTCCAGCCGGGTTCGGCCCGGCAGCTGACGATGACGCTGCAGGCCGGTAACTACCGGTTCACCGTCCAGGCCAGGAACAAGGCTGGGTCGGGTCCGCAGTCGGCGAGGTCCAACCTGGTCGTGGCGCAGTAGATCCGCACAAGAGAGGAGGTCGGCGGGCGAAACGGTCACCAGATAGCGGGCTTCTCAGCTCCACCGCATCGGCCAGCTGCCACCCTCGGCAGCTGGCCGGCGCGCAGCGGTGGTGCCTAGGCAATAAGCTGCCGGGTCGTGGGAGATCGGGGTCAACTTCGTGCCGCGGCCGGCCGCGGCGTCGCCGCCACGGGCGGCACCGTACGTCAATTCGTCCTTGGCGTGAGCCTGCTCGGCCGCGGCCTTGGCCTGCTGCTCCGGACTCCGCGCCTGCTTGGCTTGGGTTTGGTGCCCGCGCTGATCTCCGGCTTGTTCTACGCGGCGGCCCTGGCCACGTTGATCGCGTTCCTGCCCGAGTTGTCCCACTCGGTAACCTGGTTCGCCGACGACTGGGCCATGGCGTGGCGCGACCTGATGCGCGTGCTCGCCGGATTGGCGTTGCTCGGCGCCTCCGTCACGCTCGGCGTGCTCACGTTCACCGCGATCACGCTGCTCATCGGTGACCCGTTCTACGAGCGCATATCCGAAAGGGTCGAGGCTCGGTACGGCGGCGTGCCGGACGAGGTCGAGATCGTGTGGTGGCGCTCGCTCGGCCGTAACGTGGTCGACTCGCTGCGGCTGATCGGACTGTCCATCCTGTTCGGGATCCCGCTGTTCGCGCTGGGTTTCGTTCCGGTGGTCGGCCAGACCGTCGTGCCGGTGCTCGGCGCCGCGATCGGCGGCTGGCTGCTCGCGGTCGAGCTCACCGGCGTACCGTTCCAGCGCCGCGGGCAGCGGCTGCGTGAGCGGCGCGCGGTGCTGTGGGCGAACCGGCCGCTGGCGCTGGGCTTCGGCGTCGCCGTGTTCGTCAGCTTCCTCATCCCGCTGGGCGCGATCCTGCTCATGCCGGCGGCGGTCGCCGGCGCGGCGTTACTCACCCGCAAGACGCTGAATCAGCCGATCGACATCGTCACGGTGGCAACCAGCCTCTGACGACGATCAGGCGGATGCGCGGACCACCAGCTCCGTAGGGAGGACGACGGCCTCCGCCACGTCGGTCCTGCCCTCGACCAGGCCGAGCATCTGGCGTGCCATCGTGCGGCCCATGTCCACGATGGGCTGGCGGACCGTGGTCAGCGGCGGATCGCTGTAGCGGCTGATCTCGAAGTCGTCGAAGCCGATCACCGCCACGTCCTCCGGCACCCGGCGGCCGGCGTCCCGGAGCGCCTGCAGCGCGCCGTGCGCCATCATGTCGGACGCCACGAAGACAGCGTCCAGCTTCGGGTCGTCCGCGACCAGCTGGAGCATCGCACGGACCCCGGACTCGCGGGTGAAATCGCCGATGGCGGTGTGCTCGGCGAGCCCGGCATCCGTCATCGCGGCGCGGTAGCCGTTCAGCCGGTCCACGCCGGCGACCATGTCCTGCGGGCCCGCGATCGTCGCGATCCGGCGGTGGCCGGTCGCGAGCAGATGCCGGACCGCGGCCGTGACTCCGCCGAAGTGGTCGACATCCACGTACGGGATCGGCGTCTCGGGCGGCGACATCGGGCGGCCGCTGCACACCACCGGCATGCCGAGGCGCGCGAGCGTGCCGGGCAGCGGGTCGGCGCCATGCATCGAGGCGAACATGACGCCGTCGACGTGACCGGCCATCGCGTACCGCTCGACCCGGTCGTGGCTGGCCGCGGAGCCCGCCATCATGAGTACGAGCTGCTTGTCGGCCGCCTCCAGCTCCGAACTCACGCCGCGGATCACGGCCGGGAAGAACATGTCGTCGGAGAAGACGCGATTCGCCGTCTCGGGCAGGATCAGCGCGATCGACTCCGTACGCTGCGTCACCAAACTGCGCGCCGCCTGGTTGGGTACGTATCCAAGCTCCACGACCGCCTGGTTGACCGCCTCCCGGATCGCGACCGCGACCGTGGTAGACCCGTTCACCACTCGGGAGACGGTCGCCCGCGAGACACCGGCGCGTCGCGCCACTGCCTCCAGGGTCGGCCGCTCCCGCGTGACCATCAGATCACTCCTCCGCCCGGCCACGGCTCTCCAGACCGCCCCGCCGGATCACGTCCTGATACCACCGCGCGCTGTCCTTCGCCACCCGTTGCTGCGTGCGGTAGTCGACGTACACGATGCCGAAACGCTTGGCGTAGCCCTCGGCCCATTCAAAATTGTCCATCAATGACCAGACGAAGTATCCCCTGAGATCCACTCCACGGGAAATCGCGTCGTGGCAGGCTCGCAGGTGTCCGTCGAGGTATTCGATCCGGTTTCTGTCATGCACGCGGCCGGTGTCCGGAGCCGGCCCGTCCGGGTACGCGGCACCGTTCTCGGTGATCAGCAGCGGGATGCCGGCGTAGTCGTGGTGGAGCCGCTCCAGCAGCCGGGTCAGCGCGGCCGGCTCGATCTGCCAGTTCATGTCCGTGACCGGCCCGACCGGCGCCCGGAACCCGATCCCCTCGGTGCCCGGATTCTCCGGCGACGCGGGTTGGCCCGGCTTCGCGAAGACGTACGTCGGCTGGTAGAAGTTCACCCCCAGCACGTCGATCGGCGCGTTGATGATCGCCTCGTCGCCGTCGCGGAGGAATCCCAGGTCGGTGAAGCGGGCCATGTGCTCGCGCATGTCGGCCGGGTACCGGCCACGCAGCAGCGGGTCGAGGAAGATCCGGTTGTGCAGGCCGTCGACGATCCGGGCGGCCTCGCGGTCGGCCGGGTTGTCCGGATCCATCGGATGGATCGACGCCGGGTTCAGCGTGATGCTGACGCTTCGTGCGCCCGCCGACCGTAGCGCCCGTGCTGCCAGCCCGTGGCCGAGCAGCAGGTGATGCACGGCGGCGAAGACCGCGGCCGGGTCGGTGACGCCGGGGGCGTGCCGGCCGCTGCCATAGCCCAGGTACGCCGAGCACCACGGCTCGTTCAGCGTGGTCCAGGTGGCGACCCGGTCGCCGAGCCGGGCGTAGACGGTGTCCGCGTACTCGGCGAAGATCTCCGCGGTGTCCCGGACCGTCCAGCCTCCGCGGTCCTCGAGTGTCTGCGGCAGGTCCCAGTGGTAGAGCGTGACGACCGGCTCGATCCCATGCCTGATCAGCTCGTCGGTGAGCCGGTCGTAGAAGTCCAGCCCGCGGGGGTTGACCGGGCCGGTGCCGTCCGGCTGGATCCGTGGCCACGAGATCGAATACCGGTACGACCGCAGTCCTAGCTCGGCCATCAGCGCGACGTCGTCGGCGTATCGGTGGTAGTGGTCGCACGCCACGTCGCCGGTGTGCCCGGCGAAGACCCTTCCCGGCGTACGGCTGAAGGTGTCCCAGATGGACGGTCCGCGACCGTCCTCGCGGACCGCACCCTCGATCTGGTAAGCGGCCGTGGCTGCGCCCCAGATGAAGCCGTCGGGGAACCTCGGGCCGTCCGCCGCCGATTCGCCGCTCGATTGGGTCGCCGTGGTCGTGACGGTTGCCGTCATGCCTTCACCGCTCCCTGCATGATGGGGTGACGACCGCCACTCCGGCCGTTCTTAACCGGTACAGCGTAAAGCTATTCACCTTTGCGGGGACCTACCGGAAGTTCCGGAACTGGTCCGACATGTGAGACGGGTCAGGCCGCCTGCAACGCCATGATCAGGCGCGGGTCGCCGGTGACCACCAGAACATCCGGTTGGCGGCGGCCCATCAGGGTCAGCAGGAGTTCACTCGCCGTCCCGGTCGCCTCGGCGCGCGGGTGGTGGTCGTCGGTATCGAGGATGGTGCCGGTGTCGAGCAGCGCGACGCCCGCACCGCGCAACCGGACGAACCACTCGTAGCTGGCGTCCGTCGCCACCAGATGGACGACGCCGTGCATCTCGGTCGAACCACTGCGCCGGCCGGCCGGCAACCACGTGTCCAGCACCTCGTTCACGCCGTCCGCGGCCAGCTTCGTCTCGATGGAAGTCGGCCGCCCGGCCGCCAGTTCGGCGTCCCATCGATGCACGGAGACCTCGTGGGCCATCCGGCGTTGCCAGAAGCCCGCCTTCTTCGCCTGCGCGGGCCAAGTCCAGGCGGGAAACTCGGGGTCGAGCGCGTCCAGCGTCTCGATCGTGCCGGTCAGCTCGCGACGCAACCCGTCAAGCGCGTCCGGCCAATCGGGCCGCGGCACGGGCGTGACCCGGTCGTCCGGCTTCGTGGTCACGCCACGGGCCACCGACTCCCGGACCCAGCGCAGCAGGCTCGTCAGATGTTCGACCAGGTCGGCTACGGTCCACCCCGGGCACGATGGCACGGCGACGTCGGGCCCGGTCTCGGTGACCGCGTCCTGCAGGGCCGGGCCGTCGGCTCGCAGAGCCGCGAGCCAGAAGTCCTTCGTCGCGTGCAGCCTGTTCATCGCAGATCTCCCGGTTCGGCCGGACGCCGGTGAGGCACCCGAGACACTTGAGCCTAGGGTGAACGTCGTGCCCGACGTTAATGCTGACCACCCGACTGCTGCATCTCCGGAGAGTGACAATTCACTCCGGGCATACACGACGCTACGCCTCGGCGGCCGGGCTGGCATGCTGACTGTCGCGTACGAAGCGGACGAAATCGTAGCTACCGTACGTAACGCCGCCGTGGCCGGCGAAGACGTCCTCATTCTTGCCGGCGGCAGCAACGTGGTCGTCGGTGACGCGGGATTCCCGGGTCGGGTATTGCTTCTACGCACCCGCGGGGTGCAGGTCGTCGGGCGGGACGCGGAACACGTCGTGGTACGGGTCGCGGCCGGGGAGCTCTGGGACGACTTCGTCGCGGACACGGTCGCGAACGGCTGGGCCGGGGTCGAGTGCCTCTCCGGCATCCCGGGATCCGCCGGCGCCACCCCGATCCAGAACGTGGGTGCGTACGGCCAGGAGGTCGCCCACACGATCGTGGCGGTGCACGCGTACGACCGGGCGGCGGACGTGGTCCGGACGATCACCCCCGAGGAATGCCGGTTCGCGTACCGGTCGAGCGTCTTCAAGCACAACGACCGGTGGGTCGTGCTGGAGGTCGACTTCAGGCTCGCGGTCTCGGCGGAGTCGGCCCCGATCCGGTACTCCGAGCTGGCCCGCCAGCTGGGCGTCGAAGCCGGCGACCGGGTACCGCTCGATCGCGCCCGGGACACCGTGCTGAAGCTGCGCGCGGGCAAGGGGATGGTCCTGGACCCGGACGATCGGGACACCTGGTCGGTGGGCTCGTTCTTCACGAACCCGGTGCTGCCCGCGCTGCCCTCGGACGAGATGCCGCATTGGCCCGGCGAAGGCGGCACGGTCAAGATTCCGGCGGCCTGGCTGATCGAGCACGCCGGCTTCGGCAAGGGGTTCACGCGCGGCGGCGGGGTCGCGATCTCGTCCAAGCACACGCTCGCGCTGACCAACCGCGGGGACGGCACGACGGCCGCCCTGCTCGATCTGGCGCGAGAGATCCGCACGGGCGTGCACGCCCGGTTCGGGATCGTCCTGCATCCCGAACCGGTCCTCGTGAACTGCGCCCTCTAGTGCCGGCCCAAGATCGGCGGGGTCTCAGGGGTCGGTTGCTTTCAGGGGCGCGGGTGCGCTGGCGGGGGTTGGTTGGGTGGCGTCGGGCGGCGGCGCGTCCTCCGGGGTGGTGACGGTGTCGGCCGGCTCGCCGTTCTCGCCCACCGTCGGCTCCGCCTTGAGCCGGCCCTGTCGGGTGTCCCAGATGTCGCGGACCACGATCTGGATGATGCCGGCCGCCGGGATGGCCAACAGCGCGCCCAGGATGCCGGCCAGCTGGGCGGCGATCAGGATCGCGAGGAGCACGGTCAGCGGATTGAGCTGGACTGTCCGGGAGAAGATCAGCGGCTGCAGCAAGTGGTTCTCCACCTGCTGGTAGACCACGAAGAAGACAAGCACGATGATGCCGGCCGTGACGGACTGGGTGAACGCGGCGAGCACACCGACGACCGCGCCCAGCGTCGCGCCGACCAGCGGGATGAGGTCGGCCAGACCGACGAACAGCGCGATCAGCGCGGCGAACGGCACGTGCAGGATGGCCAGCACGCCGTATGTGAGCAGGCCGCAGATCACGCTGATCAGCAGGTTGCCGGAGATGTAACCGGTCACCGTCTTGGCGCAGTCCTGGCTGACCCGGCGGATCCGCTCGGCGCGCCGCGCCGAGAATAACGCGAGGAACCCGTCGATGATCTTCGGCGCCTCGAGCACCATGAGGTACGACAGGACGAAGATCGTGACCACACCGGCGACCCCGGTGAGCGCCCCGCGCAGGACGGCGAGCGTCGGCGCGCCGAGGCGGGAGACATAATCGCGGATCTGCGTGGTGTGCGACTCGATGTAGGACATCACGTGGAATCGTTCGGCCATGTTCCCGATCGGGCCGCGACCGGCCCGGACGTCCTCGACGAGTTGCGGCAGCCTGTCGGCGAACTGTGCGCCCTCGCGAGCCAGCGGTACCACGAAGACGGTGATCAGGCCGACGATGAAGGCGAGCGCCAGCAGGTAAACGACCAGCGTGGCCACCCAGCGCTTGACCCATCCGATCCGCTGCTCCAGCCAGGTGACCGCCGGATGTAACGCGACCGCGAAGAAGGCCGCGATCACCATCCAGGTCAGGACCTGGCGGGTCGCGTACGCCAGCCGAACTAACAGGTATGTCGCGAGGACCAGCCCGACGACGACCAGCGTGTAGCGCGCGACCGTCCGGTTGTCCACACCATTCACCTGGGTCAAACTACCCGCCCGCCACCCGCCACAAAAACGGGGCATCAGGACAGCCGGTGATCGACAAGCGCGTTCAGGGTCGGCGGGCCGGCCAGGGCATGGTCAGCTCGCCCAGCCGCCAGCGGGCACGGCCGTCCCGCACCGGCCACCCTTCGTCGTGCATCCGCTGCACGGCGGCCAGCCACCGCTGCCGCCGCCCGAACGCTCCGGCGGAGGCGTCCCATGCCTTGCCGAGTGCCCACAGCAGCTGATGGACCGGCTCGCCCGGGACGTTGTGGTGGATCAGCGCCTTGGGCAGCCGCTCCGCGAACGTGGCGGGATGGTCCAGATCGGACAATCGCGCCGACAGCGTCAGGGTTCGTGGGCCGGACGCGTCGACACCGGCCCAGGTCGCGATCCGGCCCAGCTCGTCGCACGTCCCCTCGACCAGGAACGCGCCGGTCGCCGTCATCGTCCGCCAGGCGTCCGCGACCTCGTCCTCGGCGTACTGGCGCAGCACGTTCATCGCCCGCACCACCACCGGCCGCAACCCGGCCAGTTCGAAGCCGCCCCGGCGGAACTGGAGCAGTGGGGGAGCCGCCGATTGCTGGGCGTCGACGACCCGTACCGGATCGATCTCCAGACCCACGACCGCGACGTCCGCGCGGACCGCGGCGGCCAGGCGGGCTTGAAGTTCGACCGCCGTGACCGGCGTCGCGCCGAAGCCGAGGTCGACGACCAATGGCACGGCCGCGTCCGCGAGAAGATCCCGGCACCGGTACGCGATGAAGTTGTCGACCCGGCGCAGCCGGTTGGGATTCGTCGTCCCCCGGGTGACCGCGCCGAGTGGCTTCACGGCTCGCCATGCCGATCCGGGGTCCGCTCATCGTGCCCATCCTCGTTCGCGACTGCGGGGCTCGCTGCGCTCGCTCCTCGCGCTTCACGCGCCACCTTGTACTGGGCGGCCTGGGCAATCGGCCGCACCACCAGCCGGTCGATGTTGACGTGCTGGGGACGGGTGGCCGCCCAGGCGATGCAGTCCGCGATGTCCTCCGCCACGAGCGGTTCCTTGACGCCCGCGTAGATCGCGTCGGCCTTGTCCGGGTCGCCGAGCCGGTTCAGCGAGAACTCCTCGGTGCGCACCATGCCGGGATCGACCTCGATCACTCGGACCGGCGTGCCGACGATCTCCAGGCGCAGCGTGCCGACCAGAGCGGTCTGCGCGTGCTTCGCGGCGGTGTAGCCGGCGCCGCCTTCGTACACGGTGAAGGCCGCCGTCGAACCCACCGTGACGATCGAGCCGGCGCCGCTGGCCTCGAGCGCCGGTATCAGCGCCTTCGTGACCCGCAGCGTGCCCAGGACGTTCACGTCGTACATCCATTGCCAGTCGGCGACCGACCCGGCGGCGACCGGATCCATCCCACGGGCGCCGCCGGCGTTATTGACCAGCAGCGTGAGCGGCGCGCCCAGCTCGCTCACCGCGGCGGCCAGCTCGGCCACCGAGTCGTCGTCCGTGACGTCGCAGGTCACGGCCGTGGCGTCGCCGATCTCCTCGACCAGCGCCTTGAGCCGGTCGGCGCGGCGCGCGGCCGCGACGACGTGGAAACCCTCGGCCGCGAGCCGGCGGGCCGTGGCCGCCCCGATGCCGCTCGATGCCCCGGTGACGACCGCGATGTTTGCCATCCCCCGATCCTGCCTCAACGGCTTCCGGGAGAGTTGGGTCACCCCGGGGGACGGCTGCGGGTTGGGGGCCTAACCGACCGGGAAGATGAACGACCGTGAAACGGTTGGACGTTTCGTTTGAGCGCTTTCAGGAGGGACAAAACGTGGCACACGCGTCGGGTTCGCGCGGTTGGCCTACGCCCAGACGGATCGCCACGCTCTCTGTACATACCTCGCCGCTGGAGCAGCCTGGCACCGGCGACGCCGGCGGGATGAACGTCTACATCGTCGAGGTGTCGAAGCGGCTCGCCGCCCGCGGCGTCGAGGTCGAGATCTTCACCCGGGCCACCGCCAGCGACCTGCCGCCGATCGTCGAGATGGCGCCGGGAGTGAGCGTGCGGCACGTCACCGCGGGACCGTACGAGGGCCTGGCCAAGGAGGAGTTGCCGTCGCAGCTGTGCGCGTTCACCAACGGGGTGCTGCGCGCCGAGGCCGCCCATCCGCCCGGCTACTACGACCTCGTACACTCGCACTACTGGATGTCCGGGCAGGTGGGGTGGCTCGCTCGCGAACGTTGGGGCGTACCGCTCGTGCACACCGCGCATACGTTGGCCAAGGTCAAGAACCGGTTCATCGCCGAGGGCGACCGGCCCGAGCCGAAGGCGCGCGTCATCGGCGAGGAGCAGGTCGTCGCGGAGGCCGACCGGCTGGTCGCGAACACCCGCTTCGAGGCGCAGGACCTGGTGACCAGCTACGACGCGGACCCGACTCGGCTCACGGTGGTACAGCCGGGAGTTGATCTGGACCTGTTCCGTCCTGGTGCCGTCGACCGCCGGCGCCTGGGCCTCCCGGAACGCGGCCACGTCGTCGCGTTTGTCGGCAGGATCCAGCCGCTCAAGGGGCCCGACTTGTTGATCCGCGCGCTCGCCGACATGCGCCGCCGGTCGCCTGAGTCGAACGTCACCGTGGTGATCTGCGGTGGCCCGAGCGGCACGGGCCTGGACCGGCCGACCGCGCTCATCGAGCTGGCCGCATCTCTCGGCGTCACG
>JBKOWB010000281.1:0-9887 GCA_046724195.1 Actinomycetota bacterium | reverse complement strand
AGACGATGGTGTGGAAGACCTCGTGGAAGCCGAAGTCGTCCGGCGCGGGGTTGGGGCGGCGGCGGTGTTAGCCGAGGGCGCCGAGGGTGTAGAGCACCCCGCCGGCGACGATGAGGCCCAGCCCGGCCGGGGCGATGTGGTGCACCAGCACGGGGAAGGCGGGCACGGCGAGCCAGCCCAGGCCCAGGTAGATGCCTCCGATGAGCCGCTCGGGGGCGTTGAGCCAGCACATGTGCCCGATAAGGCCGGCCAGGGCCAGACCCCAGACGGCACACAACCCGACCAGGTCGTACGGCTTGGGCATGCGAAGCAGCAGCACAGGTGTGTATGTGCCGGCGATCAGTACGAAGATCATGGCGTGGTCGAGTCTCTGCATCCGCCGGCGTGCCGCATCCTGCCAACCGATCCGGTGGTAGAGGGAACTGGCGGCGAACATACCGGTGACGCCGGCCGCGTAGACGCCGGCAGCGATCTTGGCGGTTGCGCCGTGCGCGGCGGTCAGCAGCAGCGGTCCGGCCACCAGGGAGACGGCAAACGACACCTGGTGAAGCACACCGCGGAGCCGCGGTCTGGGGTAACCGACTCCGCGGACGGCGTCGTAGCAGACCGCGGTCGGCGACCCATCCGTCGACACGGCACCACCTCGCGTACTCGGATCGTAACGCTCGACCCGAAACGCCCTCCGTGGTGCGCGACCACCGCTGGTGCGGTCCTGGGTCCAGACCCTTCGCCGGCTCCATGACGGCGGCCGGCCGCTGCGGGCCCACGACGCCGGGCTGGCCCGGCAGCCGGCCCGGATCGCGAACCGTGCGCGGATCTCCCAATCCGGGTTAGCGCCTGATGGCGTCCTTGATCTTCTTCGCGAACTGGTTGAGTCGGCTCTTGAGTTCCTCGGCCTTGCCCTTGCGGCGAAGTCTGTCGTTGCCGGTGGCCTTGCCGGCGGTCTGCTTTGCCCTTCCCTCGGCCTCCTGGGCCTTGTACTTGACGCCTCGAACAATGCTCTTGATCCTGGCGTTCCTGGTCATGGCGTACGTCCTCCTCGGGTGGCGGGGTTCGGATTCCGCGTAGGCCGCGGCGGTCCGAGCGTGGTCGGGTCACCCGCATCGCGGCGCGCGTCAAAGATCCTGGGTGAGTGCGGGTGAATCAGGTGGTGGACGATCGGTTCGGCTTGCTGTACGTGGGTGGCAGGTTTCGCCACGGGTGTCGTGGTACCCGCCGATGAGGTGCCGCCGCGCGAGTGCCGGCACGGACGGCGCAACTGCTGGAGCGCCGGGAGTCGCTGGTCGTGACCGCGGGGTCCGGGCGGCGCGGAGTTGCCAGCGCGAAAGTTGACGGAGAGGCTCGGCGTGTGAACGCCGATCGCGTGATCGACATTACGGCGTTTCAGGACAGGCGCAGAACTTGATGCGCGCGCAGCGGCGCTAGCGGCAACGGGCGGGCCTGATACCGGCTCCAGCCGGTCCACGGCCTCGCACCGCGCCCGACAGGCTTTGGCGACGTTGGCGACACGGATTGTCACCGCAGCGGCCGGCTGAGGTCGCACCCGTGGGCGCCCCGTGCTGGCGCCGATGTTGAGCGCGCCCATCCAGACAGGCCCCGTTGCGTCGGCGGGCACGCCGGCGCCGCGACATGGCCGGCCGGCCAGGCGGCCGAATCCGCCGCCAGGCGTGCGACCGTGGGTGGTGGTGATCAGAGCGGTGACGTTGGGGCTTGCGTCAGGCGGCAACCAACGTGTCGAGCGAGGTGTTGACGGGCGCAGAGGCAGGTCCAATCCGGGCCGGGTACTCGGATCGTGTCGGAAGGGGCTGCGGCTGGTCGATCGGGGCGGTGAGGACGTCGAGCAGCCCGGTCAGATCCAGCACCCGGCGGACGACGGGTTGGGGATGGGAAACCCGCATCTGGCATCCGGTTTGGACGGCGGCGTTGCGCACGCCGACGAGAGCGCCGATTCCGGTGCAGTCCAAGAAGGTGCACCCGGCGAGGTCGACCTCGAGTATGGCGGGGGCCCGCCCTTCCAACAGGCCGAGCAGCCGGTCAGTTAGCACCGGGGCGGTGGCCAGATCAACCTCTCCGGCTACGGCGGCCCGGGCCGTGTTCGGCGACGGGTAGCTCGTGTCGATGTGGAGCTGCGTCACCGCGGTCATGGGCAAAAGTGTGGTGGACATGGTGTTTCCTCCGACCCAACTGTTTCCAGGGATTGCTTGGTGGGCGGGCGGGGGCTGGACCCGGGCCGGGGAGGCAACGACCGCGTGGGCGTTGCAGGCTCGACAAGCTGCGCACGTCGGTGCGGCGCGGCTACCTCGCAGACTACTACTGTCAAGGTCAGGTCGGAGCCCGGCATTCGCCGCCATCCCCCTCGGTACAACACGCGGCTGCCGCGGTCTGCTGTGTGGCGAGGGTTGGGTGAGATGGCCGAGATCCAGCTTGCCGACGTGGTCGTGGAGATGGCCGACACACTCGTCGACGAGTTCGACGTGATCGACTTCCTGCACGTGTGGACCGAGCGGTGTGTCGACCTGCCCGGCGTGTCGGCGGCCGGGGTTGCTGTTGACCGACGAGCGGGACGCGTGGCAGGTGGTGGCCGGCTCCTCCGGACGGACCCGGCGGCTGAGCTGTTCCAGCTGCAGACCGGACCAAGGCCCGGGTGCGGACCGTTGTCGCACGGGTCGCCCCGTGTCGGTCGCCGGACGGAAACCGCTACTTATTTCCCGGCAAGTCCTTAGCAACACGGTTAGGAGTTCTCAGCCACAGTTGATCATGGAACGGGCCACGTCAGGGAACACTCGCTGTAGAGTCTCGACCGTGCCGCATTCGATGACAGTGTCGCCGTCGGGGTGCCGTGTCCGGAACGGAGAAGTTGAGAGATGGCCGTGACTCAGCGCACAGCGGGAGCGACCCTTCGCTTCGACGCCACGCTGTCCGCGATCGACACATCGACTGTGTTGCGGTTGCCTGAGTCGGCGAGCACGGACCTGCCCTCGCGCGGGCGGGTGGCCGTCCACGGAACGATCAATGGCGTCGAGTTCCAGACGCTGCTCGAACCAGACGGAAATTTCGGCCACTGGATGAAGGTCGATGACACGCTGCAACACGCTGCTGGCATCAGCGCGGGTGACATTGCGACGCTCGACATCGAGGTGACCAAGGATTGGCCAGAGCCGAGCGTGCCGCAGGACCTTGCGACAGCTCTGGTAGCCGCCCCCGCAGAAGATCCAGAACCTGTGGAACGAGATCACCCCGATGGCGCGTTGGGAATGGGTGCGTTGGGTCAACGCCACGAAGAACCCTGACACGCGCAGACGACGGGTCGACGTGAGCATCTCGAAGATGGAGAGCGGGAAGAGACGGCCCTGCTGTTTCAACCTCTCCGCATGCACCGACCCGGACCTGTCGAAGAACGGCAGGCTCCTTGAGCCAGGGGACGACCGCCCCTGATCGACGATCCGACGAGCAGAGTCAGGGACGCTGCGCGCGGCGGATTACCGCCTCCGGCTCACCACCACAACTGCGTGTAACCAACATCGGTTATATGCGCCAACTCCTACCGGGGACACGATCCCCCATATCCGAGGTCGGTTCGGCCGGCCGCGTAGCCGCCCGAACCGGTTGCTCGCCGACCGTGGCAACGACCACGACACCCACCGCCAGCTGCTGTGGGCACGCGGGATCAAACCCGTGATCGGACGGCGCTGCACCGCTCACAGCTCCGGCCTGGGCAAACAACGCTACGTCGTCGACCAGACCATCGCGGTGCTGCACTGGTCCGTCGGCTACGCAACCGCTGGGAGATCCGCGCCGACATCCACGAAGCCTTCATGACCCTGGCCTGCGCCATCATCTGGCTGGCGACGCCTCAACTCATTGAGTTAGGAGTCCTAGCAGGCTGGCTCCGCGGATCACCTCGATGCGAACTGTCGGTGACCCGGTCCAATGTAGTCGCGTACGAGGTCAGCCGGGTGGTCCGGGTCGCTCCCCGGTTCTTGTTCGGTCGTGGCACCGTGAGCATGCGCCGTATCGAAGAGTCAGCCTCGGAGGGTGCGCTCGCCGAGCGGCGGGCACTATGATCATAAGGCAGCACGGAAGGGAGGCCAGCGGTGTTCGAAGCGGGTGACATCCGGGAATGGCGCGGCCACAATGTGGTCGATATCGGCGGCCATAAGATTGGCACGTTGGAATCCATTTACGTGGATACCGCTACCGACCAGCCTGCCTTTGCCACCGTCACCGTGGGGTTGCCCACGCGGCATCGGCTGGTCTTCGTGCCCCTCGCTGGGGCAACCGTGGGACCGGGTTACCTGAAGGTCACCCGTTCTAAAGACGAGGTGAAGGACGCCCCCTCCATCGACACCGATGGAGAGTTGCCAGTTGGCGACGAAGCGGCCATCTTCGCGCACTACGAACTCCCCTATACCCAGGGGGCGGCTGGCGAGCGGCGCCTCGCGCGTCGCTGACCCCGCGGCGCCGAAGGAGGTTCGCGATGCGGCTGTTCCTACTGTTGATCATTGTGGCGATCGTTCTGGGTATCGTCGGCGTCGTCGCTGATAGCCTGTCCTACCTGCTGATCATAGGCGTGGTCGTTCTGGTAGCCGCCCTCGTCTATGGGGCGGTCCAGTTTCGGAGAGGAGGCAGGCGCCCCGGCCGCTGACGTTCTGGGAATGCCCGTGCTCATCATGATCGGGCCATATAAGAGTGCCTTGTCGCGGTCAGGATAGGTCGTGCCGGAGCCAGCTTTGGGGTTTCCGTCCGCAGCAGTTCTAGCCCAGTTCTAGCCCGTCGGCATGTAGATCTTCAGGGCATATGCCAGGCGGGTGACGAAGCGTCTGATCCCTCGCTTGTAAGAACAAGATGCCGCTGCCGCGGCACCCACGGGTGGATGAAACTGGGTGGGTCGCCCGCTGTCGTCGACAGCACCTGGCACCGCGAGTCCGGTTGTAAGAATGACGCTGGAACCCGTCCCGGTAGGTACCCCGGGTTGCCGCTGCGAGCGCGTGTCTGAGTTTCTTTGATCTTCTTCGGGTTCCGCGGGCGACGCCCTGGCCCCAGCTACCGAGGGAGGCGTCGTGGAGATCGTGTACCAGCGGGTCGCGGCAAATCGACGTGCACAAGAAGCAGATCACGGTGGCGGTGCGCAGCCCGGGTGAGCGGGCCGGGCAGCGCCGCCAGCAGGTGCGTAAGTACGCCACGTTCTACTCGGCGCTGCGGGAGATGACCGGCTGGCTGCTCGCCGAACAGGTCACGCAGGTGGCAATGGAGGCCACCGGCGTGTACTGGCGGCCGGTGTTCAAGAACGTGCCGGGCCGTAAGACCGACGCCAGCGACGCGGTGTGGCTGGCCCAGCTGTGCGAGGTCGGCCTGCTGCGCGGCAGCTTCCTCCCGCCGGCCGACATCGCCGCGATCCGGGAGCTGGTCCGCTACCCGCAAGAAGCTGATCACCGAACGGGGCCGGGAGACGCAACGGCTGCACAAGGTCCTCGAGGACGGCGGGATCAAGCTGGACTCGGTGGCCGCCGACGCGATCGGCGTCTCCGGCCGGGCGATGATCGAGGCGCTGATCGCCGGCGAACGCGACCCGGCGGTGCTGGCCGACCTCGCCAAAGGCGTGCTCCGCAAGAAGATCCCCGACCTCACGCTGGCGCTGGCCGGCCGGTTCGCCGCCCACCACGGCCTGCTGTGCGGGCTGCATCTGCGCCACATCGACCACCTCAACGACATGATCGACACCCTGGACACCCAGATCGACGAGCAGATCAGCCCGTACGCCGCCCAGCGCGACCGGCTCACCACCATCCCGGGCATCGGCCAGCGCGCCGCCCAGACCATCATCGCCGAGATGGGGTCGACATGAGCCGCTTCCCCAGCCCCGACCATCTGGCCTCCTGGGCCGGGCTCTGCCCCGGCAACCACGAATCCGCCGGCAAACGCCGCAGCGGCGCCACCCGCCACGGCAACCCGCACCTGGCCACCGTGCTCGTCGAGGCCGCCTGGGCTACCTCGCACACCCGGACCCGGCTCGGCGCCCGCTACCGACGCCTGCACCGCCGCTTCGGCAAGGCCGGCGGCAAGAAGGCCGCCGTCGCGATCGCCCACACCCTGCTGGTCATCGTCTGGCACCTACTCGCTCACGACACCACCTACACCGACCTCGGCGACGACTACTACACCCAACGCGACGACCCCGAAAGGCGCAAGAATCGGCTGCTCCGCGAACTCCGCGAACTCGGCTACGACGCCGAACTCACACCTCTCGCCGCATAGTCCACTCCGGGCTCGTCCAACCTGTCTGCTCTTATCGAAAGAGGTGATCATGGTTGACTCCGAGAGGGTAAGGGAGGTTGGCACCCGCTCTGCTATCGAGGTGGGCGCGGTCGGGCCTGGTCTAGCCATAGCGGGACCAGCAGGCGCGTTGATTGCGGGAGCGATCAAGCCGGTCGTGGAACTGGTCGCAATTCGTGAGGGACGTGGCATTCGCAACGCTGAGTCCCTCGCCGTGGCGGCGATGGAGGCAACGGGGCTCTCGGCCGACGAGTTCACGGCATGGGCCAGCGCCAAGGACGGCAGAACGATGCTGTTTACCAGCGCGCTAGAGGCTGGCTTCAATACGATGGCCGAGAATAAGGTTGCCGCACTCGCTAAAGTGCTACGCAATAACCTGGGTGACGACGATAAGCTCGATCTCGCCATCGTTATCGTCGCCGCTTTGGAGGACCTGGGACCGCCACACGTGCAGGTTCTAAACGCGATGGTCAATGATGAACCAATCAGGCTCACATCCGAGTCATTCGCGGAGGGCGCCTGGGCCCCTCTCCGGACTCAAGGTCAAGTTTCCCGCTTTCGCTCCAGGCCTTCCGCCCATAAAGGCGGCCCTGGAGCGTCACGGGATCGTAGATGGCGGCGGGTGGGCCGCCACGGCATCCGAGGGCGGCCCGGACCCAGTGTGGTCCGCGACGGAGTTGGCAAACTCTGTCTCGACTACCTGGATAACTCGGCGCCCGCCGAGTGGATGAGTCCTTAACCCCCAGTAGTCATGTGGGTCAGCGGCATGCTCGAGCGTGTTTGCCCTGGTCGCCGCCAAGCCTACTCAGCCGGGTAAAGGTGTCTATGCCATGGCTCCCGCGTGCACGCCGTCGCAGTTCGCGGCGGCTCCCCCGCCGGGACATTGGAGAAGGCCGACCACGAGATCGACCACGGCGTACGGGTCGCTCACGGCCGGCTCCCGCACGGTTCGACGTCGTCACCCGTCAGCGAGGTCGCCGCCAGTGGTCGCCGCCTCAAAGTTGTTGGACGCCGACAGCCGGGCCGCCGCAAGGACGCCAACGTGCGCGGGCAGGCCGACCCGCCCACGGCAGCAGCCGCTACCCAGTACGCTCGCCGTGGCAGGACTCCGGGCGTCGGCACTGGTCGGCAACCGGTCCTGAGCAGCCCCGGTAAGGCATCCGACCAGCCAAGCGCAGCGGCGCAGCTGTTTACACAGATCTCCGGTTTCCCAGACCATTCCGGACCAAGGGAGTGCACGGTGGCTCGGCTCAGCCTCGCGGTGATGTCACGGTCACGCAAACAGCATGAGCGGCGGCTGCCGATCCACCCGCTGCACGTCGAACGCATCGACCCCAACCTGCGCGAGCACGTCTACCTCGAACGCGGCTACGGCAAGCGATTCGGCGTGCCCGACGAGCAATTGGCACCCTACGTAGCCGGGCTGCTCCCGCGTCAGCAACTCATCGCCGACTGCGACGTGATCCTGCTCCCCAAGCCGCTGCCGCCGGACCTCGCCGAACTGCACGACGGGCAGATCCTGTGGGGCTGGCCGCACTGTGTGCAAAGTGAGGAGATCACTCAGCTGGCCATCGACCGGCGCCTGACCCTGGTCGCGTTCGAGGCGATGAACCACTGGTCCCCCGACGGCGAATTCACCCTGCATGTCTTCCACAAGAACAACGAAATGGCCGGCTACTGCTCGGTGCTGCACGCGCTGGAACTGATCGGCACCACCGGCGACTACGGCCGTCAACTGCGCGCGGCCGTCATCGGCTTCGGAGCGACCGGCCGCGGCGCGGTCACCGCCCTCAACGCACACGGCGTACACGACGTCGATGTGCTCACCCAACGTGGCGTCACCGCCGTCGCCTCACCGATCCCCTCGATGCGCATCGTGCATTTCGAGACCGTCGCCGACGACCCCAGCCGCAGCAACGCGCTCGTCGACGGCGGCCCGGTACCCATGGCGGCCTTCCTCGCGGACCACGACATCGTCGTCAACTGCGTACTGCAGCACACCGACCGGCCGCTGATGTTCGTCACCGGCGACGACCTGGCCGCTTTCGCGCGCGGCAGCCTCATCGTCGACGTCTCCTGCGACGAGGGAATGGGTTTCAGCTGGGCACGGCCGACGTCGTTCGCCGAGCCGATGGTCACCGTGGGCAACAACGTCCACTACTACGCCGTCGACCACAGCCCGTCGCACCTGTGGAACTCCGCCACCTGGGAGATCAGTGAAGCACTGCTGCCCTACCTACGGCCGGTGCTCACCGGCCCTGACGCGTGGGCCCTCAACGAGACCGTCCGCCGGGCCATCGAAATCCGCGACGGAGTCATCCAGAATCCGCGCATCCTCTCCTTCCAACGCCGCTCCCCCGAGTACCCGCACCACCACCAGGCCGGCGGCACAACGCCGTAGTCCTCCGCGGACAGTCACGCGCACCGGCGGGACCGGGGCGGGCGCCGCCGGATAACCCATCGAGCACGCGCTGCCGGTGCAGACGTCCGTGACGGATGGCTCACGACGCCGACGGTCGGCGACCAGACGCCTGGGCGGCGAGCCGCTGGCTCCCGGTCTACCCGGTCGGCGTGCCGTGCGTTCTCTCGATCGCAGCGTCGCCACGACCTCGGCTCTGTGAACGTACGCAGGTCTGGTCAGGTCGTTGCCTTCACGCTGTCGCGGCCACCGGCTTGTGGTCAGCCGCTCGTCGCCGCGGCGGCGCGCTGGGGCCATCTCCTGCGGGGATACGTCTTCGATGTGGGTGGCGACACTCCACCGGTGCCCGAACGGGTCCTCGAAATTGTCCGCTACGGTCGCCGTAGAACTGGTTCTCGACGGCGCGTCGGGCATTGGCGCCGGCGTCGATTGCCCGCGTGAAGACGTCGTCGACATTCTCGACGTACAGGCTCACCGTGACTTTTTTTTTTTTTTTGGTCGCGAGCCCGCCGGCGGTGGCTGGCGGCCGGCCGGACAAGGGCGGGCCGTACAAGGTGAAGGACCTCCAGGCGTCGGTGCGAGCTGGTCGGGTACGGCGGGCGGGGCCGTGGTCGTGCCGCTGCACACGCTCGGCGGTAATGGAGGATGTCTCTGATCCGGCCGGGGGAGCCGGTTAAGGCGTAGCGACCCGGAAGCGCCTCGGCGCCTATCCGGCCACGATGTGGGTGACTGGAAGGCCGAGCTTCTTCAGCTTGCTGGGCAGGTCCTGCCGCAACCACCGGGAGCGCGCGTGCGGCAATGTGGATACCAGGATTTCGTCGAACTGCCGGTCCCGCAGCGTGTTGCTGACGGCCTTGTACGGATCCGAGTCGCCCACCTCGCCGTCGGCGTCCGCGCCGGCCTCGTGCAGGCGCCGCAGCTCGGTATCCAGTCGTTGCTGGGCCATCGACTCGCCGGTGTCGTCGTGGTAGCCAGAGTCCACCGTTCGCGTGTCGTAAGGATCTCCGGCCATCGTCATGGGATGGCCCGTGGCTAACCCTTCGGCAAGATGGGCCGGCCTGGTCGCGGGAACGAGAACCCAGAATTCCGCGGCCTCGTGCAACATCCGTTCCCGGACGGCCTGAACCAGTGTGTCCCCACCGAGGGTTTGATCAGCCACCACAAGATACCGTCGCATTACGGGTTACCCCTTCAC
>JBKOWB010000262.1:0-11776 GCA_046724195.1 Actinomycetota bacterium | reverse complement strand
GCCGCGCCGGTGGTCGTGCACTGCATGGCCGGCAAGGACCGCACCGGCGTGGTGTGCGCGCTGACGCTGGCGCTGCTCGGGGTGTCCGATGAGGACATCGCGACCGACTACGCGCTGACGGAGACGGCGATGGCGTCGCTCACCGAGTACTTGCGCACGCACAAGCCTGAAGCGATCGAGGGTCAGGACCACATGTTCGAATCGCCGCGCGAGGCGATGCTGCTGCTCCTCGCGGACCTGCGCGCGCGGTACGGCTCGGTGGAGAAGTACGCGCGGGAGATCGGGTTGGCCGAGGAACAGGTGGCGGCGATGCGCGCCCACCTGCTCACCGATCGCTGAGACGGGGCCTGGCACGGCGCGGAAACGCCCGCGCCGTACCGGCCATCTACAACACCTGGTGCACCCAGCCGAACGGATCCTCCGCCCGCCCGCGCTGGATGTCGGACAGCTCCCGGCGTAGCGCCATGGTGACCTCCCCCGAACCCCCGTCCGCCACGGTGAACTCGCCGTCGGGCGAGCGGACCGTGCCGATCGGCGTGATGACCGCGGCCGTGCCACACGCGAACGCCTCGCGGATCCGGCCGGACGCGGCGCCGTCGCGCCACTCGTCGAAGCTGACCGCCCGCTCCTCCACCCGGCGGCCGGCCCGCTGGGCCAGCTTGAGGATGGAGTCGCGAGTGATGCCCGGCAGGATCGTGCCGGTCAGTGGCGGCGTCACCAGGGTGCCGTCGTCCATGACGAACACGATGTTCATGCCGCCGAGCTCGTCGACGTACTTACGCTCCACCGCGTCCAGGTAGACGACCTGGTCGCAGCCGTGCTCGATCGCCTCGGCCTGGGCCGATAGGCCGGCCGCGTAGTTGCCGCCACACTTCGCGGCGCCGGTGCCGCCGGGCGCCGCCCGGGTGTACTCCGGCGTGATCCACACGCTGACCGGCTTGACCCCGCCGCTGAAGTAGGCGCCGACCGGCGACGCGATGACCATGTAGAGGTACTCCATCGCCGGGCGCACACCCAGGAAGACCTCGCTCGCGTACGCGAACGGGCGCAGGTAGAGGCTGCCCTCCTCGCTCTGCGGGATCCACTGGCGGTCGATCCGGATGATCTGGCGCAGCGACTCGAGGAACGTGGCGGCCGGCAGCGGCGGCATCGCCATCCGCTGCGCCGACGTGGCGAACCGGGCCGCGTTGGCTTCCGGCCGGAACATGGCCACGCCGCCGTCGGGCATGGTGTACGCCTTCAGCCCCTCGAAGATCTCTTGAGCGTAATGCAGCACAGCCGCCGCGGGGTCCAGCGTGATGGGCGCCCGGGCCTCGACCCGTGGCTCGTACCACCCCTTGCCTTCGGCGTACCGGATGGTGACCATGTGGTCCGTGAAGACCCGGCCGAAGCCGGGGTTGGCGAGCAGCGCGTCGCGCTCGGCAGCGCCTACCGGCGCCGGGTTCGGACGGATCTCGAAGTCGAGGCTGTCGTCAGGACCCATGCCGCGCTCCGCTTCGCTCCGTGACGACATGAGGCACGACCACGCAGCGCCGGATGTTGCGCTCACTTCGTTCGCTCATGCACGTGACCTGCTTTCTTCCAAGAATGAGTTGAGCATGCGAAGGCACCCGTGGGTGCCACGAATTTACCCCGAACGGTCGTTAAAAGCCGACCCGGCTTGTGCTTGATCGGCCGCCGCGACCGGCGGGTGTGCAGGTAAGAGAGGGTTTTAGGCGGCCGCGGTGGCGGCGACGCGGTCCCCGACCTCGGCGGTACGCAGCGGCGCGCCCGGCGTGCGGGACGCGACCTCGGCCGCGACCGCCTCGGATACTCGCCGGGACTCGTCGTGGTGCCCGAGGTGCTCGAGCAGCAGCGACGCCGAGAGGATAGCGGCCGCCGGGTCGGCGATGCCTTGGCCGGCGATGTCCGGCGCGGACCCGTGCACCGGCTCGAACGTCGACGGGTACTTCCGCTCCGGGTTGACGGAGCCGCTCGCGGCCATGCCGATGCCGCCGGTCACGGCCGCGGCGATGTCGGTGAGGATGTCGCCGAAGAGGTTGTCGGTCACCACGACGTCGTACCGCTGCGGGTTGCTCACCATGAACATGCTGGCCGCGTCGATGTGTTGGTAATCCGTTGTGACCTCGGGGAAGTCGGAGGCTACGGCCGCGAACACGCGCGCCCACAGGCTGCCCGCGTGGGTGAGCACGTTGGTCTTGTGCACGAGCGTGAGGTGGCGGCGCTCGCGGCGCTGCGCCCGGGCGAACGCGTCGCGGATGACACGCTCGACGCCGTGCCGGGTGTTCAGGCTCTCCTCGGTCGCGATCTCGGCAGGGGTGTCATTGTGCAGGGTTCCGCCGGCGCCGACGTAGAGACCCTCGGTACCCTCGCGGACCACGACCATGTCGATCTCGCCCGGCTTGATGCCGGCCAGCGGGCTGGTCGTGCCCGGCCAGAGCCGCGACGGCCGCAGGTTCACGTACTGGTCGAAGTCGAAGCGGAGCTTGAGCAGGAGGCCGCGCTCCAGGACACCCGGCGGCACGCTGGGGTCGCCGACCGCGCCGAGCAGGATGGCGTCGTGGCCGGCGAGCTCGTCGCGGACCGCGTCGGGCAGCACCTCGCCCGTGCGGGTGTAGAACGCCGCCCCGAGGTCGTACTCGGTGTAGTCGATGCTCGGGAGCACGGCGTCGAGGACCTTGCGGGCCTGCGCGGTCACCTCGGTCCCGATGCCGTCGCCGGCCACCACCGCGATCCGCGCCACGCTCACGTCCACTCCCTCGTCGATCCGACCGGACAAGGCTAGACCGCAGTCCCGATCTTCGGTACGCCGGTCCCACTTAATGGGCGTTCAGCAACCCCACACGGCCGATCGCCGCGGAGCGAAGCGACGCCAGCAAACCCCGCGATCGCCGCGGAACGAAGCGACGCCAGCAAACGCGCCGCGGAGCGAAGCGACGCCAGCAAACCCGCGATCGCCGCCGGTGAGTTGGGGGCGAAAAGGGCGACTGCGGGGTGTGCAGGCGTCGTTTTCGTCCTCAACTCACCGGTTACAAGGCGATCGCCGCGGAGCGAAGCGACGCCGGCAGACACAGCCCCCGCGGATCGCGGCAAACGATCGCGGGGGCTGTTGCGACGAAAACGCGTGGCTCGCGCCCGCCAGGGGGGTGCTCGCCGCCCGGCGCGGCAACAGGGGCGTCACCCGAAGACGGCCCGCCCCGCGGAAACGTGCGGCAAGGATTAACGCTAGCGATGCGGACTAATAGCGCGCAAGACGCATCCTCCGCGTGTCGGCGCAAGGATCAACACTCCCGACAGCCGATATGGCACCATGCGCCGGTGAGTTTCGACCTCGTGGTGTGGGCCATGGACCAGACGGACACGCCGGATGCGGTGCGCGCCGCCAACGCGCGGTGCGCGCGCGGCGAGCATCCGGAGCGTCCGGCCGACCCGCGCGTCGTCGCCTTCTATGACGCGCTGACCGGCGACTACCCGGATCGCGGTCCGCGCGCGACCGCGCCCGGATCCCCCTGGGCCGGCGTTCCCCTGCACGCCGCCGCCGATCACATCCAGATGCGGCTCGATGAGAACTGCCCGGATGCCGTGCTCGAGACGATCGAACGGCTGGCCGGCGAGCTCAACCTCGACCTGCTCGACCTGCAGGACGGCACGGTCTATCCCCCGCCGCTGCGGGCGCGGTCCGAGGAACGCTCACTCCCCGCGTAGATCCACGATGCTGCCGCGTGAGGAGCCGATCGCCGCGGTGACCGTGGAGAGGAGTTCGGCGTCCACCGAGGAGTCGACGGTGAGCGCCATCAGCGCCTCGCCGCCGGCTTCCCGCCGGGCGACCTGCATCGCGGCGATGTTGATCCCGGCCTCGCCCAGGATCGTGCCGATCTTGCCGACCATGCCGGGCCGGTCGGAGTAGCGGAAGAACAGCAGTACGCCCTCGGCGCCCAGTTCCAGGTCGAAACCGTCGACTTCGGTGAGCCGGCGGATCTCCCGGGTGCCGGCGATGGTCACCGTGCCGGCCACGCTGACGCTGCGCCCGTCCGGCAGCGCGCCGCGTACCGTGACGAGGTTGTGGTGGTCGACGGCCTCGTCGCCGACCACCAGCTCGACGTTGACACCGCGGTCCGCCGCGAGCTGCGGGGCATTGACGTAGGTGACCCGCTCGTCGACGACGGAGGCGAACAGGCCCTTGGTGGTGGCCAGACGGAGCACGGACACGTCGTGCGTGACGATCTCGCCACGTACCTCCACGGTGACGCTGGCCGCGATGCCACCGGCCACCGCGGTGAAGACCTTGCCCAGCTTCTCGGCCAGCGGCAGCAGCGGGCGGACGTCCTCGTCGACGATGCCGCCTGCCTGCACGTTGACCGCGTCCGGAACGAACTCGCCCTGCAGCGCGAGCTTCACGCTGCGCGCCACGGCGAGGCCGGCCTTGTCCTGTGCCTCGGCCGTCGAGGCGCCCAGGTGCGGCGTGACTACCACGTTCTCGAACCCGAACAGCGGCGAGGAGGTGGCCGGCTCGGTCGCGAACACGTCGAGGCCGGCGCCGCCGACGCGGCCGTCTGCGAGCGCGCCGGCTAGCGCGTGCTCGTCGATGAGACCGCCGCGGGCGGCGTTGATGATGCGGACGCCGGGCTTGATCGTGGCGAGCTCCTTCTCACCGATCAGCCCCACCGTCTCGGGCGTCTTCGGCAGGTGCACCGAGATGAAGTCGCTCTCCCGGAGCAGCTCGTCCAGCCCGACCAGGCGGATCCCGAGCTGGGCCGCGCGGGCCGGCTGGATGTACGGGTCGTACGCGATCAGCCTGGTCCCGAAGGCGGCCATCCGCTGCGCGAACAGCACGCCGATCCGGCCCAGCCCCACCACACCGACGGTCTTGCCCTGCACCTCGACGCCGGTGTACTTCGAGCGCTTCCATTCGCCGCTCTTCAGCGCGGCGCTGGCGCTCGCAGTGTGTCGCGCAACGGCCAGCAGCAGCGCGATGGCCTGCTCGGCTGCGGAGACGATGGTGCTGGTCGGGGCATTGACGACCATCACGCCGCGGGCGGTGGCGGCCGGGATGTCCACATTGTCGAGCCCGACGCCGGCCCGCGCCACGACCTTGAGCCGCGGCGCGGCGGCGACGGCCTCACTGTCGATCTTGGTGGCACTGCGGACGATGATCGCGTCAGCCTCGGCCAGCTCGGCCAGCAGCGCCGTCCGGTCCGTGCCATCGACGTGCCGCACCTCGAAGTCGTAGGCCAGGACATCGATGGCGGCCGGGGCCAGTTCCTCGGCGATCAGTACGACGGGGGTCATGCGTCTCCATCCGGTCGTTGGGGGCACCGACCGGTGCTGGTCGACTTTCCGCGATCGTATGCGGGCGCGACGGCGTCGTGGATGTCATCCCACGGTGACCACCCTCACACCGCCGTAACCAGGCTTTTACCAGACCGGAATCTTGTTGCGGTCGATGGGAGGTGCCGGCGTCAGGCCCGCCGCGGCCCGGCCGTCCAGCCGGCGGAAGCTCTGAGCCACGGTGACGCAAAGCGCCCGACCTTCATCGAAGGCCGGGCGCTCGACGGTTATGAAAATCAGGCAGTCTCGGTGATCGGCCGGTCCACCCAGCTCATCATGCCGCGCAGCTTCCGGCCGGTCACCTCGATCGGGTGCTCGGCGGCCTCCTTGCGGTACTTGGTCAGTGCGGGGCGGCCGGCATCGTCGTCCTCGATCAGTTCGCGGGTGAATTCCCCGGACTGGATCTCGGAAAGGATCCTCTTCATTTCCTGCTTCACACGGGCGTCGATGATGCGCGGCCCGCGGGTGTAATCGCCGAACTCGGCGGTGTCCGAAACGCTGTAACGCATCCGGGCGAGGCCGCCCTCGTACATGAGGTCGACGATCAGCTTGAGCTCGTGCAGGCATTCGAAATACGCGATCTCGGGCGCGTAGCCCGCCTCGGTGAGCACCTCGAAACCGGTCTGCACCAGCGCGGCCGTACCGCCGCATAGCACGGCCTGCTCCCCGAACAGGTCGGTCTCGGTCTCCTCGGTGAACGTGGTCTTGATGACGCCGGCCCGGGTGCCGCCGATCGCCTTCGCGTAGGAGAGCGCGAGCGGGAGCGCGGCCCCGCTGGCGTCCTGTTCCACGGCCACCAGGCAGGGCACGCCCTTGCCGTCGGAGTACTGGCGGCGGACCAGGTGGCCGGGGCCCTTCGGGGCGACCATGGCCACGTCCACGTCGGCCGGCGGCTGGATCAGGCCGAAGCGGATGTTCAGGCCGTGGCCGAAGAACAGCGCCTTGCCGGCGGTCAGGTTCGGGGCGATCGACTCGGCGTAGATCCTCCGCTGCGCGGTGTCGGGCGCGAGCAGCATGATCACGTCGGCCCAGGCGGACGCCTCGGCCGGGGTGAGCACCCGAAGCCCCTGCTCCTCGGCCTTGGCCCGGCTCTTGGAGCCCTCCTGCAGGCCGACCACCACGTCGACGCCCGAGTCGCGTAGCGACAGCGAGTGGGCGTGCCCCTGGCTGCCGTACCCGATAACGGCGACCTTGCGTCCTCCGATGATGGACAGGTCGGCGTCGTCGTCGTAGAACACCTCAGCGGTCATGACTTCCCTTTCCCAGTTTCCGAGGTCTAGGCGGCGCGCAGCGCCGGTCCAGTTGTGATGGAGCGTGAGCCACGGCCGATGGCGACGAGGCCGGACTGCACCATCTCCTTGATGCCGTACGGCTCGAGGTCGCGCAGCAGCGCTTCCAGTTTGTCGGGGTTCCCGGTCGCCTCGATGGTGAGGGTGTCCGGCGCGACGTCGATCACCTTCGCGCGGAAGAGCTCGACCGTCTCGAGTACCTGGCTCCGCAGTGTCCGGTCGGCGCGCACCTTGACGAGCAGGAGCTCACGCTGGACCGACTGTGCGGGGTCCAGCTCCACGATCTTGAGGACGTTCACCAACTTGTTGAGCTGCTTGGTCACCTGCTCCAGCGGTGAGGTTTCGGCGTTGACCACGATCGTGATGCGGGAGACGTCCGGGTTCTCCGTCTCGCCCACCGCCAACGAGTCGATGTTGAAGCTGCGCCGGGAGAACAGGCCGGAGACGCGGGCCAGCACGCCGGGCTTGTTCTCCACGAGCACGGACAGCGTGTGCTTGGTCATGGTGGTGTACTCCTACAGCTCGTCTTCGTCGAAGCTCGGGCGCACGCCCCGGGCGAACATGATCTCGTCGTTGCTCGTGCCGGCCGCGACCATGGGCCACACCATGGCGTCCTTGCCGACCGTGAAGTCCACCACCACGGGCGCGTCGTTGATCGCCATCGCGGCCTCGATCGTCTTGTCGACGTCGGCCTTTGCTTCGCAGCGCAGGCCGATGCAGCCCAGCGCCTCGGCGAGCTTCACGAAGTCGGGTATCCGGTGCTTGTGGGTGCCCAGGTCGGTGTTGGAGTAGCGCCCCTCGTAGAACAGGGTCTGCCACTGCCGGACCATGCCCAGGTTGCCGTTGTTGATGACGGCCACCTTGATCGGGATGCGTTCCAGCGCGCATGTGGCCAGCTCCTGATTGGTCATCTGGAAGCACCCGTCGCCATCAATCGCCCAGACGACCGCGTCCGGCCGGCCAACCTTGGCGCCCATCGCGGCCGGTACGGCGTAGCCCATCGTCCCGGCGCCGCCGGAGTTGAGCCAGGTGCCCGGCTTCTCGTACGTGATGAACTGCGACGCCCACATCTGGTGCTGCCCGACGCCGGCCACGTACACCGCGTCCGGGCCGGCCAGCTTGCCGATCCGCTCGATCACGTACTGCGGGGCCAGTGTGCCGTCGTCCGGCTCGTCGTAGCCCAGCGGATAGCGCGCGCGGAGGTCGTTGAGCTGCGTCCACCACGGCTCGTACGCGGAAGCCCCGCCGGCCGTGGCGGACACCGCGGCGATCAGCTCGTCGATGACGTGCCGCGCGTCGCCCACGATCGGCACGTCGGCCTGCCGGTTCTTGCCGATCTCGGCCGGGTCGATGTCGGCGTGGACGACCTTGGCGTCAGGCGCGAACGAGTCCAGCTTGCCGGTGACCCGGTCATCGAAGCGGGCGCCGAGCGCGACCAGCAGGTCGGCCTTCTGCAGCGCGTAGACCGCGGGAACCGTGCCGTGCATGCCGGGCATGCCCAGGTGCTGCGGGTGCGAGTCGGGGAACGCGCCGAGCGCCATCAGCGTGGTGACCACCGGCATGCCGGTCAACTCGGCGAGCTTGCGCAGCCCGTCGGTCGCGTTGGCCTTCAGGACGCCGCCGCCGACGTACAGCACTGGGCGCCGCGCCTGCGCGATGAGCCGGGCGGCCTCCCGGATCTGCTTGCCGTGCGGGTGCAACGTGGGCCGGTAGCCGGGCAGGTCCAGCGTGGGCGGCCAGGAGAACGAGGTCTGTGCCTGCAGCACATCCTTCGGGATGTCGACCAGCACCGGGCCGGGGCGGCCGGTGGACGCCAGATGGAACGCCTCGGCCAGGATCCGCGGGATCTCGTCGGCGTTCTGCACGAGGAAGTTGTGCTTGGTGATCGGCAGGGTGATGCCCTGGATGTCCGCCTCCTGGAAGGCGTCCGTGCCGATCGCGGGACGCGGGACCTGCCCGGTGATCGCGACGATCGGCACCGAGTCCATGTAGGCGTCGGCGATCGGCGTGACCAGGTTGGTCGCACCCGGGCCGGAGGTGGCCATGCAGACGCCGACCTTCCCGGTCGCCTGGGCGTACCCGGTCGCGGCGTGGCCCGCGCCCTGCTCGTGGCGGACCAGGATGTGGCGCACCTTCGAGTCGTACAGCGGGTCGTAGAGCGGCAGGATGGCGCCGCCCGGGATGCCGAACGCGACCTCGACGCCGAGCGCTTCGAGCGCCCGCACGAGTGCGCCGGCCCCGGTCGTCGGGGTCGGGGACACGACGGCTACGGCCGGGGCGGCGCCGGCGGCCGCCGCGACCGTGGCCGGGGTGGCGGCGGAGGCTCGGTGAGCGAGAGTCTCTGGCGTGGGTGGTCTCGTCATGGC
Organism: Actinomycetota bacterium; assembly: GCA_046724195.1. Taxonomy (GTDB): domain Bacteria; phylum Actinomycetota; class Actinomycetes; order Mycobacteriales; family Micromonosporaceae; genus Actinoplanes. The sequence continues at coordinate 2,793 of JBKOWB010000262.1, read as the reverse complement.
GATCAGGCCTTCGTTCGGACGGATGGGCTGGGCCGATTCCGATCTTGCGCAACAAAAAAGGCCCTCGTGCGGGTATGCACGGGACCTAGCGCACTCTCATTGCGGCGAGAGTGCGCTCACCCAAGTACTCGGAACGACAAGCACATGTGGCTAACCTTGCCCGATCTCACGCGATGAGTCAACTGATCCCATATGCTGATCACTCGGCTGGGGTTCGAACGCCGGATCGGTCGGCAGCAGCGCCCTGACCTGCCGCATGCCCGGTCCGAGCATGACCACCTGGCTGCGCGCGGCGGTTCCCGGCGGAACCGTGGCCGGTGGTGCCGACCGCTGCGCAGGCACCGGCCGTACCGCAGGCGAGCGCAGCGTACGCAGTTGCGCCTCCAGATGCTCCGCCGGTACGCCCCAGCCGAACAGCGAACCCTGCCCGAGGCGGCAGCCCGCCTCCTCGACCACGGCCCGCTGCGCCGGGGTCCCGATGCCCTCGGCGAGCACCTCGAGACCGAGCCGGTGACCGAGCCGGACCACCACATCGACCAGCGGCGCGGCCGTACCGGTCCGCGACTCCGGTTCGGCGACCAGCGCATGGTCGATCTTGAGAATGTCGACCGGCAAGGTGCGCAGCTGCCCGAGCGACGAGTAACCGGCGCCGAAGTCGTCGAGCGCGATCCGCACACCGGTGGCGCGCAACTCGGTGAGCCGGCGCACCAGTTCCTCCATGTCCGTGGCCACCGCGTGCTCGGTCACCTCGAGCACCAGCCGCTGCGGTGGTACGCCGTGCTCGGCGAGCACGTCCGCGACCTGGCCGGCGTAGTCGGCCGCGTGCAACTCCGTCGGCGAGAGATTCACCGCGACCCAGACGTCGTGCCCGGCTAGGAGCCATGCCGCTAGCTGCCGGCAGGCCTGCCCGAGCACCCAGGAACCGATCCGGTTGATCAAGCCGGACTCCTCGGCGACCGGGATGAACTCGTCCGGGCGAACCGCGCCCAGCTCGGGGTGATGCCAGCGCAGCAGCGCCTCCGCGCCGACCAGGCGCATCGACGGCAGCGCCACCACCGGCTGGAAGACCAGCCGCAGCTCGTCACGGTCGATGGCGTGCCGCAGCTCGCTTTCCAGGACGTTGCGCCGGCGTAGCAGCTCGTCGTAGCGGACCTGGTAGCGCTCGACCCGGTTCTTGCCGCGCTGCTTGGCGTAGCGCAGCGCGAGATCGGCGTCGCGCATCAGCTCGCCGGTCGCGTCCGGCGCCGGGGTGCCCGCCACGCCCACGCTCGCCGACAGGAACACCGAGCCGCCGTCCACCGGGTACGGCTGGCCCAGCACGGCGAGCAGCCGCCGGGCGGCGAGCATCGCCTCGTCGGGGTTGGCCGACATGAGCACCGCGAACTCGTCGCCGCCCAGGCGGGCCGCCACGTCGCCGGTCAGGAGGTTTCGGCGCAGCCGCGCGCCCACCTCGGAGAGCACGGCGTCGCCGGCGTCGTGCCCGCGCATATCGTTGACATTCTTGAATCCGTCGAGATCGATGCCGATGAGGACGCGCGGCCGGTCGCCCGGGGCCGGCTCGCGCAGCGCGCGGAGCAGGCCGCGCCGGTTGGCCAGCCCGGTCAGCGGGTCGGTGTGGGCGAGCTCGCGGAAGTGCGCCTCGCGCTGGCGTAACCGCAGCGTGTATCGCTTGACGTCGGCGAGCGCCAGATATTGCCGGCTCACCAGCACGAGGCCCTCGACGCTCGCCGCGGCCACCCCGATCGCGTCAACCTGGCCGCCGACCGACATGTGGTACATCGCCGAGCCGATCATCGCGATCATCGGAACGAACGCGTACGCCGTGCCACGCTGGGTGATATCGCCGGTGACCTCCACGGGCCGGTCGGCCACCTTCACGGCCCGGGCCACCACGACCAGCCCGGTCGGCAGCAGGATCGCGCTGAGCAGCACGACGACGGCCCAGTTCTGGCAGATGCCGGTGGAGAGCGCGGTGGCCGCGATCGCCACGAGCGTGACCCCGGATGCCACCTGAACCGTCACCTGCCGGGGCCGGTAGGCGTGCAGGGCCAGCACGGCGGTCAGCCCCAGCGCCGCCGCCGCCATGCCGGCGGGCAGCAGCAAGGCCAGGCACGGGTATGGCGTCAGGTGGCCGAGGATCCGGGTCGGCGCCGACACCAGCACCCAACTGACGAACCAGATCGCCGCCGCGATGACCAGTCCGTCCAGCAGGTGGCGTAGCCCCGCGCCCGGGTTCTCGGCGGCTCCTGGCAGCACCAGCGTCCCGGCCAGCAGCGTCAGCGTGCCCACCGCCATCGCGACGGCCACGGCCGAACCGAGCGCCCGCCGATGCTCGTGGGCGCCGCCGTGTTCCATCATCAGTGCGCTGACCAGTCCGGCCAGGGCAGCCGCGGTGGCCAAGGCGGCGCCGGCGGCGAGCAGCAGGTGCGCCCGGCGGGCCGCGCCGGTGTGCTTGCGGCCCGAATTCCCCAGCAAGGCCACGGCCGGGACCGCGACCAGGAGGCTCGCCAGCCCGGCCAGCTCCACGCCGGACGGTGAGTGCACGGAAATACTTTGCCGGATCCGGGCGCGTTTCGGGAGCCCGCTTTTGGTACGGCGTCCCGCGCTGTGGACGGGACGGGTCCCGATGAGGGCGGCGGGACGGGCGACGGTGGCAGTATGTCGGAATGCCTGAGCTGCGCTCCCGGACCTCGACCCACGGTCGGACGATGGCCGGCGCGCGCGCCTTGTGGCGCGCCACCGGCATGACCGACGACGACTTCGGCAAGCCCATCGTGGCCATCGCCAACAGCT
>JBKOWB010000437.1:0-11899 GCA_046724195.1 Actinomycetota bacterium | reverse complement strand
GGCCGGCAGGCCGCGGGTGTCGGGTTCCCGCCGTACCTCGATCCCGGCCACCCGCAGCAGATCGCCGACCCCGTCCACCACGGCCGCCCGCGCCGGCGGGACGACCGCGACCGTGCCCAGACCGCGGCGACCGCGGCGGCGATCCACCGGCGCACCCGCCACCGTCCGTGGTAGGACCGGGTGAGGCGGGCGCGGATCGCGGCGCGCTGATCCGCCGGTTCGGGTACGTCCAGCCAGTCGCCGAGCGCGCGCAGCTCGGTGATGAGGGCGTCCTCGGTGTGGTCAGCCACCGGGCACCTCCCCGACGAGCAACCGGTCGCGCAGTTTCGCCAGCGCCCGCGCCGTACGCGACTTGACCGTGCCCTTCGGGACGCCCAGCGTGATGGCACTCTCCGCCTCCGAAAGGTCCAGGAGGTAGCGGCACACGAGCACCTCCCGTTCGGGCGTGTCGAGCAGCCGGATCAGGTCGACCAGACGCTGCCGGCGTTCGGCAGCCATCGCCGACTCGGCGGGATCGGGGCTGGTCGGCTCCGAGTCTTCGCGAGCGGCGGCGCGCAGGACCAGGCCGTCGCGGCGGCGGCGGGAACGGTGCAGATTGCGAGTCTCGTTGGCGACGATCGCGAGCAGCCACGGCCGGAATCCGGACTCTCCGCGGTATCGCGAGATCTGCCGGTGGGCCTTCACGAACGCCTCCTGGACCACATCGTCGGCGTCGGCACCGGCTCCGAGCAGTACGGCTGTCCGATGCGCGGGCGCGGTGTAACGGGCGACGAGGACCTCATACGCGTCCCAGTCGCCGGCGCGGGCGCGCGTCACGGCGGCCGCATCGTCCAAGTCGGTGGCCCGCTCCAGCCTCGACACCTCCGTGCGGTGGAATCGTCACCCTCACCGCATTGACACCGCCGAGGACGGAAAGGTTCCCCGCACCGCCGGCTGGAACCGGGCGAGGCTGCGCGGTGTCGACAGGGCATGACAACCCGGCGGAACCTTCTCATCATCGCAGGCGGTGCCGCCGCCGCGGGCGGTACGGCGGCGCTGGCCGGCTGCCGCGACGACGGCCGGGCCGCTGTGGCCGTACCCGATGTGGTGTTGGCCGAGACCCGGCACGGCCTCGTGGTGCTCGGCGGCGCGCGCCCGCATGGTCTCGGCGCGGAGGCGGTCGTGAGCCGCGACGGTGGCGTCGTCTACGCCGTGACCCGCGCCGGGGCTGGCGGATCCACCCTTGTGCGGCTCAACCCGGTGGACGGCGAACCCGCGGGCCGGATCTCGCTGGCGGGCCGGTGGGTGCCGCGCGTGGTCTCTGGCGACGGCCGGTCGTGTGCCCTGACCACGACGCCGGCCGCGGCCCGCCCGGCGGCACGGGCCCGGACGCCGCTGCTGGTCACGGCGGACGGGCGGCAGCGACGGTACGACCTCGGCGGCGTGGTCGAGCCGGACGCTTTCACTCAGGACGGCGCCGGGCTCTTCGTCCTGGAATGGTTACCGCCGCAGGCACCCGACCGGTATCGGGTCCGGCTGCTCGAACTGGCCTCGGGGGCGATGCAGCCGTTGCTGACCCGCAACAAGGTGCCGGTGCCGGTCGGAGCGGAGGAGGAGATGCGCGGCGACGGGCGGCAGGCGGTGCTGTCGCCCGACCGGCAGGTCCTCTACACGCTGTACACCCACCAACCCGACCACCGGCACACCCGCGACCTGATCGCCGGCCGTCCGGGCGTGGCCCACGCGTTCGTCCACGTGCTGCAGCTGACCGAGCGGTGGGCGTACTGCCTGGACCTGCCGCACCCGTTCGGGGAGGGCCCGGCCGAGGGGCATGCCGTCGCGATCAGCGCCGACGGGCACCGGCTCGCCGTCGTCGACGTGACGTCGGGTTCGCTGGCGTATGCCGACACGGCGGCGCTCACGATCGAGCGGGTGGTACCGGTCCCGGCTGCGGAGGACTCCGCGAGCCTGGCGCTCGCGCCGGACGGGCGGCGGGTGATCGTCGGTGCCGGCACGACGGTGACCGTGCTCGACCGCGACACCGACACGGTGATCGCCCGCTGGCCTGTCCCCGACCCGATCCGTGGGCTGGCTCTGAGCCCCGACGCGGCTCGCGTGTACGCCGGAGGCGCCGATGAGGTCGTCTGGCTCGACGCCACGTCGGGCACGCTGCGAGGTCGGGCTGCGGTCGACGGGCTGACCGCGCTGCGCCACGTCAGATAACCCCGCCTCCGTCGAGCACATTGGAAGGCTTGATGTGGCTGTTCAAGGACCGTCAGCGACGGCGTCGAATGGTGATCACTCCTGCGACGATGAGAAGAATGGGAAGAACAAGTCCCCACAGCAGCCAGCCGTTCACGGGCTACCTCCACCAGATCGTGGTCAGCGCTGATCGACGCGCGATCCTCGCGGCCGGCACAGCCAGGTGTTTAAGCATCCGTCCTATCCCCCAGCCTCCACCGCCGATCCAGATCGTGGCTCATCCCGGCCGAATGAAGGGGCGCGCTGCCTGCACAGCGTGGCCGGAGTGGAGCCGGGAGGCCGGAGTACGGATACTTGACGTCATCCCGTGGAGGGAGAGCCATGGCGGACAAGGCAAAGGGCCGGCTGCCCCGGAAGCCGTACGAGACCGAACTCTTCCGGTTGCAGGCTGAGCTGGTGAAGTTGCAGGAGTGGGTGCGCACCGAGGGCGCCCGGGTGGTGGTCATCTTCGAAGGCCGGGATGCGGCCGGTAAGGGCGGCACGATCAAGCGGGTCACCGAGTTTCTCAATCCCCGCGTCGCAGGGATAGTGGCGCTGCCCGCGCCGACCGAGCGGGACCGCACCGAGTGGTACTTCCAGCGCTACGTCGCCCACCTGCCGGCGGCCGGCCAGGTCGTGCTGTTCGACCGCAGCTGGTACAACCGGGCCGGCGTTGAGCGGGTCATGGGCTTCTGCTCAAAGGAGGAGTACATGCGCTTCCTGCACCAGTGCCCGATCTTCGAGCGGCTGCTGGTGGAGGACGGCATCCTGCTGCGAAAGTACTGGTTCTCGGTCAGCGACGCCGAGCAGGAGCAACGGTTCCGAGGTCGGCTCGAGGACCCGATGCGGCGCTGGAAACTGTCGCCGATGGACCTGGAGTCGATCACTCGCTGGGAGGACTACTCCCGAGCCAAGGACGAGATGTTCCTGCACACCGACATCCCCGAGGCGCCCTGGTACGTCGTGGAGGCCGAGGACAAGCGCCGGGCTCGCATCAACATGATCGCCCACCTGTTGACGACCATCCCGTACGCCGAGGTCGAGCGGCCGCCGCTGACGCTGCCGCAACGCCCGGCGGAGACCGGTTACCGGCGTACCCCGCGGGAGATGCAGACCTTCGTTCCCGACCACGCGGCCAAGCTCGCCTAGCGAAGAGGCTCGCCCTGGTCAGCTGGCCAGGCGGAAACGCTCGTCGTGGATCTGCCGCGCCGGAACCTTCAGAGCGCGGAGGCTGTGCAGGACCGCGGCCATCATCGCGGCCGGGCCGCAGGCGAACACGTCGCGGTCGGTGATGTCGGGCACCAAGGCCGCCAGGTTCTCCGGGCTGAACGGGTTGTTCGGCGGGGAGCCGGCACCGGTACGGCCGGCGAGGACGTGCAGGCGGCCGCCGCGCGCCGTCGCCAGGTTCTCCAACTCTCCGAGCAGGACCGCGTCGGCCTCGCTGTGCACCCGGTACAGGACCACGACGTCGCCGGTCAACGTGTCGTCCTCGAGCAGGGAGCGGATCGGCGTGATGCCGATGCCGCCGGCGATGAGCAGCGTCGCGCTCTTCGTCCGCTGCATGCTGGTGAACGCGCCGTACGGTCCCTCGGCGAAAACGCGCGTGCCCACCGGCAGGTTGCGCAGCCCGGCGCTCGTCGTCCCGATCGCCTTGGCGGTGATGCGCAGTGAACGGCTGTCGGGCGCCGCGGACAGCGACCACGGGTTCACCTGCCACCAGCGGTTGTAGCCGAGGAAACGCCAGAGGAAGAACTGGCCCGGGCGGGCCGGCAGCCGGTCGAGGTCCTTGCCGGTCATGTAGACCGAAACGGTGTTGTCCGACTCCGGTACGACGGCGGCGACACGCAGTTGATGCCGGGCATTGCGCCAGAACGGCAGCACGAGGCGCCCGACGATCAGGGCGGTGATGGCGAACGCCCACAGCGCCCACCAGTACACCTGGGTCAGCGCGTTGGTCTTGAAGGCGCTGCCTTCGTACGCCTGGTGGATCAGTGCCAGGGAGACCACGACGTACATGCCGAGATGGATGGTGTGCCAGGTCTCGTACGACAGCCGCCGCCGGGCGAATCGGGTCGATAGCAGCGCGACGATGATCAGGATGCTGGCGGCGGTCATCCCCAGGAGCACCGGGGTCTGGCGGGCCAGGTTCGGGATCTCCGCGAAGAACGAGATGCGGTCCAGCTGGGAATACCCCAGCAGGACAAACGTCGGATGCAGCAGAACCAGCCAGAACAGCGTGAAGCCGGTCCAGCGGTGCCACGTGGTGAGGCGATCCATGCCGATCCGCCGGTCCAGGAACGGCAGCCGGGCGATCAGCAGCAGTTGCAAGGTCATGATGAACGCGAGGTGGAGGCCGAAGAACCGGCCGATCGCGGTCAGCGTGTTGTGCGCCGGCGGGCTGGCGGTCAAGTACATCGCCTCGACGATCGCGAGGTTCACGACGACGTACGTCCAGAGGACGATCCGCGCCACCAGCGCGGGAGGTGTGGCTGAACGTGGCCGGCGCTGAGTCACGGCAGTCATGCGAGTCTCCTCGAGCTGGTCGGGCGTTACCAGCTTCTACCATTCGTAGCGGAGGACGGTTCAACGGGCAATCGGCCACCCGTCCACGTCACAGCGGGAATCGCCACGTCAGGCCGGACGTGACGTAGACGGACGTCGTTCCATTGCCAGGCAGCCGTCCGGACGGCGCGCGGTCAGCGACGCGACGGTGACGCGGATCCGCCGGCGCCCAACCGGTCCGCAAAGGTCGCTCCCGCACCGGGCCTCCGCACGCCGTGATCGTGCCGCCATGGCCGCAGGCGCGACGCGTCAGTAGCCTGGCGGCGGTTGGGACCTGGGACGGAGGGCGGCCCCATGACGCCGAACGGCGATCAGGCGAACCGCCGTACGCCCGCGTTGGAACGCCGCTTGACCACGACGGACGCGGTGTTCGTCGGTCTCAGCGCGATGATCGGTGCCGGGGTGTTCGCGGCCTTCGCGCCCGCCGCGGCCGCGGCGGGCGCGTGGCTGCTGGCCGCCCTGGCGATCGCGGCCGCGGTGGCCTACTGCAACGCGGTTTCGTCCGCGCGGCTGGCCGCGCGATATCCGTCGTCCGGCGGCACCTACGTGTACGGCCGGCGCCGCCTCGGCGATCTGTGGGGATTCCTTGCCGGTTGGGGCTTCGTCGTCGGCAAGACCGCCTCGTGTGCGGCGATGGCGCTGACCTTCGGCGCCTATGTGGCGCCGGGGCACTCCCGGCTCCTCGCGATCGTGGCGGTGGTCGCGCTGACGGCGCTGAATCTGGCCGGCGTGCAGAGGTCCGCGTTCGCGGCGCGCGTGTTGGTGATCGCCGTGGTCGCCGTGCTGCTGGCGGTCGTGGTCGCCGGGGCGTTCGGACAAGCCGGCACCCGGGCCGGCGGCGGGCCGGCCGTGTCCGTCTGGGACGTCCTACAGGCCGGCGGTCTGCTGTTCTTCGCGTTCGCCGGCTACGCGCGCATCGCCACGCTGGGCGAAGAGGTCCGCGACCCGGCCCGCACCATCCCCCGCGCCATTCCGATAGCGCTGACCACCGCGCTGGTCATCTACGCCGCGGTCGCGGTGACGCTCCTGCACACGCTGGGGCCGGCCCGGCTCGCTGCTGCGACGGCGCCGCTGGCCGACGCGGTGACAGCGGCTGGCGCCGGCTGGCTGGCGCCCGTGGTCCGCGCCGGTGCGGCGCTCGCCGCGCTGGGCTCGCTGCTGGCGCTCATCCTGGGTGTGTCCCGGACCGTGTTCGCGATGGCGCGGGACCGGCACCTGCCGGCCGTCCTCGATGCGGTGGGAGAGCGCACCCGCGTGCCGCATCGCGCCGAGGCGGCGGTCGGCATCGCGGTCGCGGCCCTGGTCCTCGCCGTGGACCTGCGCGGCGCGATCGGGTTCTCGTCGTTCGGCGTGCTCGTCTACTACGCGATCGCGAACGCGTCCGCGCTCACCCTCCGGCGCGACGAGGGTGCGCCCTGGCGGCCGATCCCGGTGCTCGGCCTCGCCGGCTGCCTGCTGCTGGCCGCGACGCTGCCCTTCCCGTCCGTGCTCGCCGGTCTGGCCGTATTCGCCGTGGGCGCCATCGTCTGGCTCGCCGGCAGAACCTGGCGGATTACTCGCCCATGACAGGTGGTCCGGGTCCACCATGGGGCGGTAGCACGACGGAGAGGAAGGTGCGCGATGAAACAGCGAAACTGGCAGGATCTGCCGCCCTGGCAGCGGACGAGCACCGCTGTCCTGGCTCCGGTCGAGGTGGTGCTCACCACCTTGGCGGCGCGCGACCTCGCCCGGCGGCCGCGATGGCAGATCCACGGACCGAAGGCGCTCTGGTGGCTGATCATCCTGGTCCAGCCGATCGGACCGGTGGCGTACCTGGGCTGGGGGCGGCGCGCCGGTCGGTAGACGAGCGACCCGCCGGAATCTGACACCACGATCGAGACTTTCGGGTGCTGTCGAAAACCGGATCCCCATGCTTTCCTGTGCGGAAATCATCGCCGAAAGAGAGCGTCATGGATCCGGTCCCGCGCGCACCACGCCGACGTAACGCGCGCCGCTACGTCCGTGCGGTCGTCGCCGCGCTGTCGGTCGTCGCGGTGTGGATGGCCGGCGCGCCGCCGACCGTAGCGAGCCAGGCGGCCGCCGCGGCCGCGCCGGGCACGTTCGGGGGGTCCGGCTTCGACGCGTGCACCGCACCGTCGAGCGCGGCGATGCAGGCCTGGCTCACCTCGCCGTACCGGGCGATCGGCATCTACTTCGGCGGCAACAACCGGGCCTGCGCTCAGCCGGCGCTCACCCCCGCGTGGGTCGCCGAACAGCAGGCGGCCGGCTGGCACCTGATGCCGATCTACCTCGGCCCGCAAGCGTCCTGCACCACCTCGAGCAAGCGGTACCTGATCGACAACACGCAGGCCGCGGCCCAGGGCCGGGCCGCCGCGCAGGACGCCGCAACGCAGGCCGCCGCGCTCGGCCTACCCAGAGAGAGCGTGCTGATCTACGACATGGAGGCGTACCGGACCGACGACGCCACCTGCCGCAACGGCGTGCTGTCCTTCCTGAGCGCGTGGACCGCCCGGCTGCACGATCTCAGCTACCTGTCCGGGTTCTACAGCAGCATGAGTTCCGGGATAGCCGATCAGGTCGCGAACTACAACAAGGTGGGCTACGCCCGCCCCGACTACGTCGACTTCGCGCGCTGGGACGGGGTCGCCACCGTCACCGACGCAGCCATCCCCGCCGGTTACTGGTCGCCGCACCGGCGGATGAAACAGTACCGGGGTGACCACACGGAGCCCTGGGGCGGCGTAACGATCAACATCGACAACGACTACCTCGACGTCGCGCCGCTGCCGGGTGTCCAGTTCGGCGACTTCACCGGAAACGGGTGGTCGGACGTGCTGGCACGGACCACCAGCACCGGAGAGCTGTTCATCTACCCGGGCAACGGCACGTTCGTGGACAACGCCGCACGGCGCCGGATCGGCACCGGCTGGCAATCCATGAACGCGATAGTGCGCATCGGCGACCTGAACCGCGACGGACGCGAGGACGTCATCGCCCGGCAGAGTTCGAACGGCGCCCTGTGGTTCTATCCCGGCACCGGCACCGGGTTCGGCACCCGCACACAGATCGGCTCCGGCTGGAACAGCTTGCGCGAGATCACCGCGATCGGCGACTACAACCGCGACGGCTTCCCCGACGTCATGGCCGTGCAGACCAGCACCAATATCCTGTACATCTACCCCGGTCGGTCCGGGGTGCGGCTCGGGTCCCGCACGCAGATCGGCACCGGCTGGGGGTCGATGAACGAGCTGGCCGGAGTCGGCGATTTCAATCGCGACGGATACCAAGACTTCGTCGCCCGGTCGACGGCCGGAACGTTGTACCTCTACCCCGGACGTGCCACCGGCTTCGCCGCCCGCACGCAACTCGGTACGGGCTGGAACGGCATGCGTGACCTGCTGGGCGTCGGCGACTTCAACCGCGACGGGTACACCGACCTGGCCACGGTGCGTACGGCGGACAACTGCCTCTATCTCTTTGCCGGTACGGGTAGCGCGTTGCGGGTCAAGGTCCTGCTCGCCAGCGGCTTCAGCGGGCGGCAGCCGGTGCTCTGACGACCGCCGCGCCGGGATCGCACCCCGGATTGACCGGAGCTATCTCCGCTGCATGAACATCCACCGGTGACCCTCGACATCCTCGGCCCGATACAGCCGGCCCACGCCGCTGTCCTCGGGCTCCGACAGGATGACCGCTCCGGCGGCGCGGGCCCGCTCGGCGTGGGCGTCCACGTCGTCGACGTAGACGAGCACGCCATCGACGACGTACGGCGTCCGGGACCACTGCTCGGCCTGGGTGCAGTGGGCACGATGGCGGCGCGGCGCCTCGTAGGCCTTCGACGGCGTGGCCAGCATGATCAAACCCTCACCGGCGACCATCTCGCCGTGCGCGAGTGACCCGTCGTCGCCGAGCCAGCGCGTGCGCTCGGTGAATCCGAACGCCAGGGCCAGCCATTCCATCGCCAGCTCGCCGTCCTCGTAGGAGATCATCGGGACGACGGCCTGCTCGTCGATGCGTGTCGTTTCCATCGGCCCTCCGTCAACCGGATTCGCGAGTCGGCGTGGTGCGGGATCGTCTCTCAGGATGGACGATCTCGGCCGCGGATGGGGAGGCAGAGCATGAAACCGACCGACGAACTGGGCGAGATGGCGCGTCGGGTGATCTCCACGCCGGGGCGTCACATCCGCGCCATGCGCATCCCTGACCTGCGTGGCTTGAACTTCCACGAGAACAGCACAGAATGTGGCAATGGACACGAGAGGCGGGAGGACGCGATGATCGCGCAGGTCGGCGACCGGCTGGTCGTCCAGGGGATCCACGTCGGCGACGTCCGCCGCGTCGGCATTGTCATCGCAGTGCGGCATCCGGACGGCACCCCGCCGTACGAGGTGCGATGGCTGGACTCGGGCCAGGAGGCGCTCGTCTTCCCCGGGCCGGAGGCGCACGTCGAACCGGCCGAGTCAGCCGACCGGAAGGGCTGAGCAGCGCTTTCGCGGTGATCAGGGACGGGCCGGGGCGCCTCACTCGTCGAGGCTGGCCTCCTCCAGGTCGAGACGGCGTTGGAGGTGGCGTCGGGTCTTCGCGCCGATGACACCCTCCTCGTACAGCCGGGTCAGCTCGTTGGCCTCGATGGCGATCAGATCCCGGCGCAACTGCCGCAGTACCGGCTCGATCGCGTCCCCGGATTCCCCGTGCGAGCGGTCCAGCCGGGACTGCACGATGTCGCGGAGTTGGGTCACCACCGCCTCGGGTGCGGCTTCGAGATTCTCCAGCTCCTCGAGATGGTCCAACGCGGCCCGGGACATGGCCAGCAAGGCGGCCGCCTCCTCGCTGCGGATGTGGGAGGACGGCACGGCAATCCCCGAGTGACGCACCAGCGGGCCGAGCGTGAACCCCTGCACGACCAGGGTGATGACGATGACCGCGGTGGTCAGCAACAGAACCTCGTCGCGGCCGGCCAGGGGTTCGCCGACGCTGGTGGTCAGCGGGATGGACAGGGCGGCGGCCAGCGGCAGCACGCCACGGGCGCCGGCCCAGGACACGACGGCAGGGATCCGCCAGGATCTCGGTTCGCCGCGACGGGTCCGCACGACCAGCCACAACGGGAATACCCACAGCGCGCGGACGGCCAGCAGCGTCGCGGTGATGGCCGCCGCCTGACCGATCCATGCCCAGGTGTCGCCATCCACCGTGCGGATCAGGACCGGCAGATGGAGCCCGATCAGGCTGAACACGACGCTCTCCAGCAGGAACACCACGGTGTCGTACACGGCGTTCACTTGCAGGCGGATCTGGGCGTTGGTCAGCCGGGTGGCCTGACCGGCCAGGATCACGCTGGCCACCACGACCGCCGTGACGCCGGACACGTGCATGACCTCGGCGGCGACATAAGCCACGTACGGGGTGGCCAGCGAGATCACGGTCTCCAACACCGGGTCCTCGGTGCGCCGCCGGATCAGCGCGACGCCCCCGGCCACCACCGCACCCGCCAGCGCCCCGCCGCCGGCCAGCAGCGCGAACTGGCCGACGCCACGGCTCCAGGAGATCGCGCCGCCGGCCACGGCGGCCGAGACCGCTACCCGGACCAGCACGAGGCTGGTCGCGTCGTTGAACAGGCTCTCGGCCTGGATCAGGGCCTGCAGCTGGGCGGGCAGCGCCAACCGGCGGCCCAACGCGGTAACGGCGACCGGGTCGGTGCTGGCCAGCACCGCCCCCAGGACGAACGCCATCGATGCCGGCAGCGGCGCGACGGCCACGGCGACCACGCCCACCGCGGCGGCCGACGCGATCACCAGCCCCACCGCCAACACGGTGACCGGGCGCCATACCGGCTTCAGCTCCCGCCAGGACAGATCCTGGCCGGCGGCGTACAGCAGCGGAGGCAACACGACCAGGCTGACGATCTCGGGCGCGATCTCCACGGTCGGCACCCCGGGGACGAACGCGACCAGCAGGCCGGCGAGCACCAGCAGTGAGGGCGCCGGCACCCGCAGCCAGCGGGCGGACGCGGCCACCGCGGTGCCCAGCACCACCAGCAGCAGCATGATCTCGACGACGCGCACCTGGACCCTTCCGGCAGAACACGACTATGCCGACCAGGCTTCCCGGCGCGCCACCGATACCCTAGCCGCCCCGCTGCCAGACCCGCGGCTCAGGTTCCAGCGGAGTGTGCCTCGCTGCACCCCTAGTCAAGGATTCCCCAGGCTAGGTGAGGGACAGGACGCGGAGCACGTGCCGGGCGGCTTCGCCGCCGCTCTCCCGGGCGATGACCAACGCTCGCGGCACGTCGAGGTCATCCAGCAGGGCGCCGGTCACCGCATCGATGGCGGCGCTTGTCGCACCGGCCCGCCCGGCCGCCGCGTAGAGCTCGTCCAGCGCGGCGGCCGCGCGGTCGAGGCCGCCGATCTGGTACGTCCATGGCGCGGACCACGCGCGGTCGAGGATGAGCAGGCGGATCGCGGCGGCGGGGTACTCGCGCAGCAGGTCGCTGACAAGCGTGAGGTTGCCGGTGCTCTTGGCCATCTTGGCGCCGTCCCGATGCACGGCGCCGATGTGCAGGTGGCGGCGTGCGAACGGCGTGACCGCGGTCGCGGCCTCCACCATGGCGGCCTGGTACGCGTGATGCGGGAACGTCAGGTCGGATCCCCCGGCGAGGACGTCGACGCCGGCTCCGAGCACGGACAACACCATGGCGGCGCAGCTCGCGTGCCAACCCGGCCGGCCCGAACCCCACGGACTGGGCCACGCCGGCTGGCCGTCGGCGGACGGCCGCCAGACCGGCACGTCGAACGCGTCGTCGCGATTCGGGTCGTCGGGCTGGTCGCCGTGCTCGGCCGCCAGATCAAGCGCGCGGTCGCGGCTCAACCCCGCCCTGGCAACGGCCGAGGCGCCGCGGAAATAGACGTGCCCGCCGCGCTGGTACGCCTGCCCGGCCGCGAGCAGGGCGGCGGCGAGCTGCTGGACGTGGGTCACGTGGTGCCGTGCCCGCGGCTCGAACGTCGGCGCGTGCACACCGAGCGCGGCCATGTCGTGGTCGAACAGGTACGCCTGGTGCAGCGCGAACTCGTCGTAGGCGCGACCGCGCGATCCGGCCGCATCGGTGAGCACGTCGTCGACGTCG
>JBKOWB010000385.1:0-6169 GCA_046724195.1 Actinomycetota bacterium | reverse complement strand
GTCGCTCAGCGAGACCCGTTCCCGGTTCACCATCGAGCCGCTGGAGCCCGGATTCGGCTACACCCTCGGCAATTCGCTGCGGCGGACCCTGCTGTCGTCCATTCCGGGCGCGGCGGTCACCAGCATCAAGATCGACGGCGTTCTGCACGAGTTCACCACCATCCCCGGTGTCAAGGAGGACGTGGTCGAGCTGGTCATGAACGTCAAGGACCTCACGGTCAGCTCCGAGCATGACGAGCCGGTCAGCATGTACCTGCGCAAGCAGGGGCCCGGCGACGTCACCGCGGGTGACATCCAGCCGCCGGCCGGTGTCTCGGTGCACAACCCGGACCTGAAGCTGGCCACGCTGAACAGCAAGGGCCGGCTCGACATGGAACTCACCGTCGAGCGTGGCCGTGGCTACGTCACCGCGGCGCAGAACAAGAACGCCGGCGCCGAGATCGGCCGCATTCCGGTCGACTCGATCTACTCGCCGGTCATGAAGGTGACCTACCGCGTCGAGGCGACCCGCGTCGAGCAGCGCACCGACTTCGACCGTCTGATCATCGACGTCGAGTCCAAGGCGTCGATCTCGCCGCGTACCGCGCTGGCCTCGGCCGGCTCGACGCTCGTCGAACTGTTCGGCCTCTGCCGCGAGCTGGACGAGACCGCCGAGGGCATCGACATCGGACCGTCCCCGCAGGACGCTCAGCTGGCCGCCGACCTGGCCCTGCCGATCGAGGAGCTGGACCTCACGGTCCGGTCGTACAACTGCCTCAAGCGCGAGGGCATCAACAGCGTGGGCGAGCTGATCGGGCGGACGGAGGCCGACCTTCTGGATATCAGGAACTTCGGCCAGAAGTCGATCGACGAGGTCAAGATGAAGCTGGCCGGCATGGGCCTGGGCCTCAAGGACAGCGCGCCGTCCTACGACCCGTCGCACGTCGTGGACTCGTTCGGCGACGTGGACTACGACACCGACGATTACCGCGAGACCGAGCAGCTCTAATCCCGACCGCCGCCAGCTGCGCCACCGAGGCGGCTCCGCCGCACTGCAACAAGAATTAACGAGGAGCATCAGAAATGCCCACGCCCACCAAGGGTCCCCGCCTCGGCGGCAGCCCGGCGCACGAGAAGCGGCTGCTGGCCAACCTGGCCACCGAGCTCTTCCGGCACGGGAAGATCAAAACCACCGAGACCAAGGCCAAGCGGCTGCGCCCCCTGGCTGAGCATCTCGTCACGAAGGCCAAGCGCGGCGACCTGCACGCCCGTCGCCAGGTGCTGACCGTCGTGAAGGACAAGGACGTCGTGTACGCCCTGTTCGAGCAGATCGCGCCCCGGTATGGGAACCGGCCGGGCGGGTACGTCCGGATCACCAAGACCGGACCGCGCAAGGGCGACGCCGCTCCGATGGCGGTCATCGAGCTGGTGGAGGAACTGCAGGTGGCGGCCACTACGGCGCCGGCCAAGAGGACCGCCCGCAAGGCGGCCTCGCAGCGGAACAAGGTCGAGGCGCTGGCCCGCGAGGACGAGGCCCCGGCCGCCTCCGCGACCTCCGCGGCCCCGGTCGCGACGGCCGCGGCGGACGAGGCCCCGGTGGTCGAGGACCAGGACGCCGAGGACCCGGGCGACAAGGCCTGAGTTTTTTGTCGGGCCCGGCACCCTTCGTGGGTGCCGGGCCCCTTTTTAGATACGGGCATCCAGAGAAGTGACCGGGCTCGGGAGTGAGGGCACCGTCGTGGGCGAGGCCGCGGATTCGCCATCCGGGCTGGGCGGTTCGATCCGCGTCCGGCTGGACATCTCGTACGACGGCACCGATTTCTCGGGGTGGGCGGCGCAGCCGGGTCGCCGCACCGTCGCGGGTGTCCTGACCGAGGCGTTGACTCGGCTCGTCGGTGTCGACACGCCGCTCGGGCTGACCGTCGCGGGCCGGACCGATGCCGGTGTGCACGCGACCGGCCAGGTCTGCCACGTCGACCTGCCCGCCGCTCTCTTCGCGGAGCTCGGGCCGTCGCTGGTGCGGCGGCTTGCCGCGCTGATGCCGGCGGATGCGCGCGTGCGGGCCGTCACGCGGATGCCGGCGACGTTCGATGCCCGGTTCTCGGCCACATTCCGGCGGTACGAGTACCGGGTCGCCGACACACCGTGGGGGCCGGAGCCGCTGCGCCGATACGACACCCTCGGCTGGCCGCGGCCCCTGGACCTGGACCGGCTCCGAGCGGCCGCCGCAGGGCTGGTCGGGGAACACGACTTCGCGGCGTACTGCAAACGCAAGGAGCATGCCACCACCGTGCGGGTCGTCACTCAGCTGGACTGGCGCCGCGAGCCCGACGGAGTGGCCGTCGCCACCGTCCAGGCGGATGCGTTCTGCCAGGCCATGGTCCGCAGCCTGGTCGGGGCGATGCTTCCGGTCGGCGACGGCCGCCGCGACCCGTTCTGGCCCGCCGCGCTGCTCACGCTCACCGAGCGCTCGAGCGAGGTCACCGTGGCGCCGCCGCACGGCCTCACGCTGGTCGCGGTGGGCTATCCGGACGAGGCCGAGTACGAGTTGCGCGCCGACCTGACGCGGCGGCTGCGGGCATAGCGTCCGCTCGCCGGTGATCCGCACGCCAGGGTACGACTCGACGGCACCCGCGTGGCCGGCTCGTCGGTGGGCGCGGGAGACTGGTCTGGTGACCACCGATCACTACTTCAGCGCCGAGCCGGCCGCACCCGCTCGTCGGGGCGAGGTCGAGTTCTCCGTCGCGGGTCGAGACTACGCACTCGAGTCCGCTTCTGGGGTCTTTTCCGCCGGGCGGCTCGACCCCGGCACCGCCGTACTGTTGCGAAAGGCCGAACTGCCCACGACCGCGACCGCCGGTCCGCTGCTCGACCTGGGCTGCGGATACGGCCCGATCGCCTGCGTGCTGGCCAGCGAGGCGCCGACCGCGACCGTGTATGCGGTGGATGTCAACGCCCGTGCCCGCGAGCTGACGGCCGCGAACGCGGCGTCGCTCGGCCTGGCCGACCGGCTGCATGTGCACGGCCCGGACGACGTTCCCGGAGACGTGACGTTTACCCAGATCTGGAGCAATCCGCCCACGCACGTCGGCAAGGCGGAGCTGCACGCGATCCTGCAGCGATGGCTGTCGCGGCTGGCGCCGGACGGCGTCGCCTGGCTCGTGGTCAACCGGCACCTGGGCGGGGACTCGCTGCACGCCTGGCTGGTCGCCCGCGGCTGGGCGGTGACGCGAGTCGCCAGCCAGAAGGGCTTCCGCGTGCTGAGGGTGACGCGAAAAACCGACTGAGGTTTCGCCTCCCGCAGGGGAGGATGCGTGCGTGGGCTACGTGGATGTCGCAGGGGTCGGATTCGTGCTGCCGGATGGCCGGACGCTCTTCTCGGATGTGTCGTTCCGGGTCGGCGAGGGCGCGAAGGTGGCGCTGGTCGGACCAAACGGCGCCGGCAAGACCACGCTGCTGCGCATGGTCGCGGGTGATATCCCGACGCAGGTCGGTACGATCGCGCGAGCCGGTGGGCTGGGCGTCATGCGCCAGTTCATCGGCATGATCGGCGACGACCGTACGCTGTCGGATCTCGCGTTGTCGCTGGTGGCTCCGCCGCTGCGCGAGGCGGGTGCCCACCTGGCCGCATCCGCGGCGGCGCTTTCGGATTCCGAGAAATCGCAACTGGCGTACGCGCACGCGCTCACGCATTGGGGCGAGGTCGGCGGCTACGAAACCGAGGTGCTCTTCGACACGGTAGCCGTGGCGATCCTCGACAAGCCATGGGAAGACGTCAAGCATCGACCGGTGCGGACGCTGTCCGGCGGGCAGCAGAAGCGGTTCGCACTGGACCTCCTGCTCCGCGGCGCCGATGAGGTCCTGCTGCTCGATGAGCCGGACAACTTCCTCGACGTGCCGGCCAAGCGCTGGCTGGAGGCCCGCCTGCGGGAGAGTTCGAAGTCAGTCCTCTATGTATCGCACGACCGGGAGTTGCTGGCGCAGACCGCGGACCGGGTCGTCGCGGTGGAGGGCGGCAGTGCCTGGACGCATCCGGGCGGCTTCGCGTCGTGGCACGAGGCGCGGGCCTCGCGGCACGAGCGGCTTCTCGAGTCGCGGCGCCGGTGGGACGAGGAGCATCAGAAACTGCGCGAGCTCATGCTGATGTACAAGCAGAAGGCGGCGTACAACGACGCGATGGCGTCGCGGTATCAGGCTGCCCAGACACGGTTGCGCAAGTTCGAGGAGGCCGGGCCGCCGCCGCTGCCGCCGAAGGAGCAGTCGGTGCGGATGAACCTGCGCGGCGGCCGGACGGGCAAGCGCGCGGTTGTCTGCTCTGCTCTGGAGTTGGAGAACCTGACATTCCCGTTCGACCTGGAGGTCTGGTACGGCGACCGGGTCGCGGTGCTCGGCGCCAACGGCACGGGCAAGTCCCATTTCCTGCGCCTGCTCGCGGCCGGCGGGACGTCACCCGACGTCGACAACAAGCCGGTGGACGGCGCGCCGCTGGATCATGTTCCCCATTCCGGGACGGCTCGCCTCGGCGCGCGCGTACGGCCCGGGCACTTCTCGCAGACTCACGACCGGCCCGAGCTCCTGGCCCGTACTCTCGTCGAGATCCTGTGGCGCGGCGACGATCACCGACCTGGCATGGACCGGGCCGGCGCGATGAAGGCGCTGAACCGGTACGAGCTGGCGGCGCAGGGCGATCAGACGTTCGGGACGCTGTCGGGCGGCCAGCAGGCGCGCTTCCTGGTGCTGCTGCTGGAGCTGTCGGGCGCCACGGTCTTGCTCCTGGACGAACCGACCGACAACCTCGACCTCGCCTCGGCGGAGGCGTTGGAGGAAGGGTTGCAGGGGTTCGAGGGTACGGTGATCGCGGTGACCCATGATCGCTGGTTCACCCGCGGCTTCGACCGCTTCGTGCTGTTCCAGGGCGACGGTGAGGTCGTGGAGACGCCGGAACCTGTCTGGGACGTCCGCTAGCGGCGTTCCATGATGGCCTTGGCGACATGCCTGATGACGCTGCTCGGATTTCTCAGCACGTCATCCGCGGTGAAGCGCAGCACCAGCCAGCCTGCGTCCCGGAGCGCGTTCGCCCTTGCGACGTCGCGCCTGAACTGCACCCGTTCGCGGTGGTGGTCGCCTTCATACTCGATGGCGATCCGCCACCGCGGATAGGCCAAGTCGACGCGGCCGATCAGGCGACCGTCCTTACCCCGGACCTCGTGTTGCGAGGTGGGCGGGGGCGCGCCGGCGTCGTGAAGCAGCAGCCGCAGTCGCGTCTCCATCGGCGACTCGGCTCGCGGGTCGACAAGCGGAAGCAGTTCGCGCAGCCGGCGGCAGCCCTTTTGCCCGGGACGATCTTCGAGTTCGGTAATGCGGACGAGTTTTCGGTGGCACATCGCGTCCAGGGCGATCAGCGCGCTTGTCCGGTCTGGTTGGCGTCCAAGGTCAAACGCCGTACGAAGGGGCGTCGTGACCGGGATGCCGGCGAGCACGGTGACATCGTCATGAGCGAGCGCCGTCCGGACGACGTCTCGTCTGGGTTGAGGCCATACGCGCGCCGAGCGCGGCACGCAGACCGTCACTCGTGCGTCGCGGGGCAATAGGTCGACCCCCCACAGGAACGCGGCGCTGTACCGGTCGATCGCTTCGCCGTCCCGCAACGTCAACGCGACGGCGTCGCACCACATCCGGTGATCTTGAGCGTTGTACGCTGACCCGTTCACGTAGACGTCAGGGAAGAGGCGACGCCACGACGGTCCGCGCAGCATTGCCTTGGTGAGAACGCCGCGCTTGACCGCGTCGCTTCCTCGAAACGGGACAAAAGACAGCGCTCGCGGGACCGAAGCGGGTTTCGCCACGCGCCTGAGCATGCCGAAGCCACGCCGGCCGTGCCGTCCCCTGTGGACAACTCAGCATGTGGAAGCTCAGTGCTGTCATAGCGGGCCGTTGACAGCACTCACCTTCCACATGTTGCGGTCGTGCTGCTCGCTCAGTCGCTTCCCAGGCCGCTGACCCAGTCGACGTAGTCCGCGTCCTTGCTCTGCTTCGCCGCCCGGCGCTTCTCGCTGGCCCGCGGCCGAACCGGAAGCGGTGCGGTTAATGGCGGCGTGACCGGCTCCGGGTTCGGGAGCGGAGGGCTGATGCTCTGTGGCTCCGGCGCGAACGGCCCGCGTACCGGCGTCCGGTCGTCCCAGACGGGCCC
>JBKOWB010000404.1:0-8899 GCA_046724195.1 Actinomycetota bacterium | reverse complement strand
GGTCAACTCCTGGATCGCGATCGTCCAGAATGATCGCAGCCGCGCCAAGGCGCTGCTGGGGGACGCGCGCGAGCTCGCCGCGAAACTGCCGCCGTCCGTGGAGGACGCGTACATCGAGCTTGTCGAGGGCAACATCGCGATGTTCGCCGGCGACCCTGCGACCGCGCTCCCGCAGTTCGAGCGGGCACTCGCCCGGTTCCGTGAACGGAACGCACGCAGCGGCGAGTTGTGGGCACTCTGCGTGCTCGGCCTGGCCCGCGGGCTGGCTCAGGAACCGTCTCGCGGCTACGCCGAGCTGATCGCCTGCCGGGACATGGCCGCGGCCAGCGGCGAGGTGTGGTGGCGCTCGTTCGCGTTGTGGGCGCTCAGCGTGCTGCGCTGGCGGGCCGGCGACAACCGTGGCGCCGCCGAGGACGCGAAGCAGAGCCTCGACGTCCGCAGTTTCGTGGAGGACGAGCAGTTCAGCGTCGGCTTGTCGCTGGAGTCGCTGGCCTGGGTCGCCGCCAGCGAGCGCCGCGATCAGCGGGCCGCTCAGCTGCTCGGCGCGTCCGACCGGATGTGGCGCGCGATGCACACGTCGCTGTCGGCGTTTCGCAGCCTCCAGGACTTCCACGACGAGAGCGAATCGCAGGTCCGCGGGCGCTTGGGCGCGCGGGCCTTCGACGCGGCCTGGCGGCGCGGCACCGAGCAGGCCACCGCGGACGCGGTCGACCTCGCGCTGGAGCGGCAGGCGGACGCCGCCGTTCCGGCGGCCCGCCCGACCGCTGACGACTTCGGCCTCACCAAGCGGGAGCGCGAGGTCGCCGCGTTGATCGCGGAAGGCCTGAGCAACCGGGAGATCGCGGCCCGGCTGGTGGTCGCGCAGCGTACCGCCGAGGGCCACGTGGAGAACATCCTCAGCAAGCTCGGCTTCACGTCACGCGCGCAGGTGGCCGGCTGGCTGGCCGCACAGGGACCGCCCAATTCCTAGGCGCCCCGATTCTGACGCCAGAAATCCTGACAACAGGTGTCAGCCTCCTGCGGCAGGATCGGTCGAGACCCAACGATCGACCCGGAAGGTTCTTGACATGCCTGGATTCGCAACGATGGCCATGATCAATCTCGACTCGGCGGACCCCGCCGCGCTGGCCACGTTCTATTCGCAGGTCCTCGGCTGGGATGTCCTGCACAGCGAGGGCGACTACGCGATGATCGGCGACGGCACGACCAGTATCGGCTTCGGCCGGCTGCCCGGTTACTCGGCCCCCGGCTGGCCGGACGAGAGTGCACCGAAGCGCTACCACCTCGACTTCTACGTCGACGATCTGGACAAGGCTGAGGAGCAGGCGCTGGCGCTCGGCGCTACCAAGCCGGACGGCCAGCCCAACCCCGAACGCTGGCGCGTCCTGCTTGACCCGGGCGGCCACCCGTTCGACATCTGCCTCCGCTGATCCTGACACGGCCGGCGAGGGCCTCGGCGGACCCGTCCGGCCTCCGCGGCCGGTCGGGCGCGCCCCGGAGTCGGGTTCAGCGGTCGGCGAGGCGGATGACGTTCTTCAGGCCGGACCAGGTGTCGTCGATCGCGACGACCTTGACGTCGACGCGGCCGTGGGCGAGGGCGTGGCCGCGGACCACGTTCTCGTCCAGGTCGGTCGGGATGCCCGACGACCCCTTAGGCCACGCGATCCACAGGGATCCCGCGAGCGTCGTCCGGTCATGCAGCACGGGCCACCGGGACACCAGCCGGGCGGCCGTCGGGCAGAAGCACAGGATCACGTCGTAGCGGCCCCGGCCCGGCCGGCGATGGATCGTGACGCCGGGGGCGGTCTCGCCGAGATCGAACGTCCGGGGCGCGCCGTCGAGCAGCACCGAGGCGCCCGCGGTGATGCCGAGCTTCTTGGCGAGCGGCGTACCCGAATATCCGGCCATGGCCGCATGCTGCCACACCGGGGCCTTCAGCCGATCTCGGTCGTATCGGCTGTGCCGCGCCGTCGGCGCCGGTCGAGGACTTCTTGAGCACGGACCCGACCGCGACCTGGATGCCGATCCGCGGCGCCGCGACCGGTAACGGTCATTGCGGTTTAGACAGGCTCGGTCCGTGGGTACTCGGGCGCAGCCACCCACGAATCGAGGAGCATTGATGTCTATCCAGGCTCTCTTCTACATCATCGCGGTGATCCTGCTCGTGCTCGCGGCCCTACCGATCGGCACCCGTGGCGTCTCGCTGGCCTTGCTGGCCGCCGCGTTCGCCCTGCTCGCCTTCTCCTGGAACACCATCACAAGCTGAGGACACGATCACGGGCTGATGGTGCGGCGGTAGACCATCGCCTGCCACGGTCCCAGAACCAGATCCTCCGACGGCGGTGTCGCGGCGTTCGTCAGCAGTAGTTCGGCTGAGGTCCACGCCGCGGCATCGTCGATTTCGGCCCGGGCCGGTTCCGCCGAGAAGTTGCCCATCACCAGCAGCTCGGTGGCGCCGAGCCGGCGGGTGAACGCGTACAGCCGCTCGTCATGTGGCAGCAGCATGGTGAAGTCGCCGTCCACCACGGCCGGCTCGTCATGTCGCAGCTGGATCAGCTTCCGGTAGTAGTGGTAGACCGAGTCGGGATCCGCGACCGCGGCGGCCGCGTTGATCTCGACATGGTTCGGGTTCAGCGGGAGCCAGGGCGTGCCGGTGGTGAAACCGGCGTTCGGGGACGCGTCCCACTGCATGGGCGTACGGGCGTTGTCCCGGCCCCGAGCCCGGAGCACAGTCAGCACGTCCTCGGCCGAGCGTCCCTCCCTGGTGACCGCCTGGGCGTACTGACCGAGCGCCTCGATATCGCGGAAGTCGTCGATGGCGTCGAACGGCGCGTTCGTCATCCCAAGCTCCTCGCCCTGGTAGACGTACGGTGTCCCGCGATGCAGGTGCAGCACCGTGCCGAGCATCTTGGCCGACTCCACCCGGAACGGACCGTCGTCGCCAAACCGGGAGACCACGCGCGGCTGGTCGTGGTTGTTCCAATAGAGACTGTTCCAGCCCACGTCGGCAAGTCCGGCCTGCCAGCGGCCGAAGATGGCCTTGAGCATGGTGAGCTTGAACGGGTAGAGCAGCCACGGATCCGGCCCCCGATCCACCCAGACATGGTCGAACTGGAACACCATGTCGAGCTCTTCGCGAGCCGGATCCGTGTAGAGGACCGCCTCGTCCACGGTCACGCCGGGCATCTCCCCGACGGCCAGCATCTCCTCGCGCCCCGCGAACACCCGCTCGTACATCTCGTGCACGAATTCGTGGATCCGCGGCCCGTCCATGTAGGCGGCGGAGCCGTCCGCGTACGCGGTGCCGACCGGGAGGTGGCCGTCCGGCAGCGCCGGGTCCTTGGAGATGTAGTTGATGACGTCCATCCGGAAGCCGTCCACGCCCCGATCCAGCCACCAGCGCATCATGGCGTGGACGGCCTCGCGAACTTCCGGATTCTCCCAGTTGAGGTCCGGCTGTTTCCGCGAGAACAGGTGCAGGAAGTACTCGCCGGTCTTCGTGTCGTACTCCCAGGCCGGTCCGCCGAAGGTGGAGCCCCAGTTGGTCGGCTCGGCGCCGGGCGTGCCGGGCTGCATGCCCGCACGCGCCGGCCGCCACCAGTACCAGTCCCGCTTCTCCGAGTCCGTCGCCGCCCGGCTCTCCAGGAACCATGGGTGCTCGTCGGAGGTGTGGTTCACCACCAGGTCCAGGACCAGCTTCATGCCCCGGGCGTGCGTCTCGGCCAGCAGCTCGTCGAAGATCTCCAGTGAGCCGAATATCGGGTCGATGTCTTGATAGTCGCTGATGTCGTAGCCGTTGTCGTCCTGAGGGGAGGGATAGACCGGCGACAGCCAGATGACGTCGACGCCCAGGCCGGCGATGTAGTCGAGGTGGTCGATCACGCCGCGCAGATCGCCCATGCCGTCCCCGTCGGCGTCCGCGAAGCTGCGCGGATAGATCTGGTATACGACGGCCCGCTTCCACCAGAGATCGTTCATGGTTCTCGTTGTAACACCGGGGGCAGCCGTCAAACCGGCGAAGGCGCTCGCATACTGGAGCGATGCCTCCGCACTATCGCCAGCCCGGCTGGTTCACCCGCAACGTATTCAACCGGTTCGTGGCGTTCCTGACCCGGCGTGGCGTCAGCATCCTCGGTTCTCGCGTGCTCGCGGTGCGCGGCCGGACGAGCGGTGAGTGGCGCACCACGCCGGTGAATCTGCTGGAGTTCGACGGGCACCGCTACCTGGTGTCGCCGCGGGGGAACGGTCAGTGGGTGCGCAACCTGCGGGCGGCGGGCACGGGCGAGCTCCGGCTCGGGTCGCGAGCCGAAGCGTTCCAGGGCCGCGAGCTCAGCGATGACGCCAAGGTGCCGGTACTGCGGGCGTACCTGAAACGGTGGAAGGTCGAGGTCGGCGTCTTCTTCGGCGGCGTCGGCCCGGACTCCACCGACGAACAGCTGCGGGCGATCGCGCCGAACCACCCGGCGTTTGAGGTGCTGCCCACGCGCTCCCTCCCTTGATCGAGTCGTAGACTCGCGGCCATGGTGCGCTTCGGTCTGGTGGGATACGGCGTCGGTGGGCGGGTGTTCCACGCTCCCCTGATCGCGTCGGCATCGGACATCGACTTCATGGGCGTGGTGACGACGTCCCCCAAGCGGCGCGCCGAGCTGGAGAAGGACCACCCCGGCGTCGGGGCCTTCGACTCGCTGGAGGATCTGGCCGCCGCGGGCGCCCAGGCCGTCACGATCTCCACGCCGGCGACGACCCACGCCGGTCTCGCGCGGGAGGCGATCGCGCTCGGCCTCGCGGTCGTCGTCGACAAGCCGTTCGCGCTGGACGCCGAGGCGGCCCGAGAGGTCACAACCGCGGCCGCCGACGCGGGCGTGCTCCTCAGCGTCTACCAGAACCGCCGCTGGGACTCCGACATGCTGACGGTGCGCAAGCTGATCGCGGAGGGTGCGCTCGGTAAGGTCCGCCGGTTCGAATCGCGATTCGAGCGCTGGGCACCCGATCGGCAGCCGTCCGCTGCCGGCGGCGGGACGCTGCTCGACTTCGGCTCGCACCTCGTCGACGGAGCGCTGCATCTGTTCGGCCCGGCTAGCCGCGTGTACGCGGAGGTGCACTTCAGCGGCGAGCTCGACGACGACGTCTTCGTGGCGCTGCACCACGAGGACGTCGAGTCGCACCTGTGGGGCAGCTGGCGCCAGGCCGCACCGGGTCCACGGCTCCGCGTTACCGGCACGACCGGCACGTACATCGTCGACGGGATCGACGGCCAGGAGACCGTGCTCAAGACCGGAAAGGCTCCGAAGGACCTGGGCGATCGCTGGGGCGTCGAGCCGGAGCACGCCTGGGGCCGGTTGTATCGCGGCGCGACCGGGGCGCCGGTGCGCAGCGAACGGGGACGGTGGGACGTCTACTACCCGGCGTTCGCCGCGGCGGTTCGCGGCGAGGGCGCGGTGCCGGTCGACCCGTGGGACGCGGTCCGCACGATGGACGTCCTCGACGCGGCCCGGATCAGCGCCGCCACGGGTGAGACGGTCGGCCTCTAGCCGCAGTGCCGAGTAGTCATGACGCGGCGGCCAGCAGCTGCGCCAGCGACGTCGCCGGGTGGCCGGTAAGCTGCTCGACCGCGGGGCTGACCGTGGACAACTCACCCGCCGCCACCGACGTGTAGGTACTCACCCACGCGTCCAGCTGCCAGTCGGGCGCGCCGTAGGCGGCCCGGGACGCGTACGCCTCGTCCAGGGCCTCGTCGTAGTAGGTGACCGTACGGCCGGTGACGGCCGTGATGGTCGCGGCGATCTCGGCGAAGTTCAGCGCCTCCGGCCCGGTCAGGTCGTAGGTCCAGCGGGCGTGCGCGACGGGATCCCGTAGCACCGCCACCGCCACGTCCGCGATGTCGTCCTGGGCCACCACCGCGGCGCGGCCGTCGCGCGCCGGTCCGCGGATGACGCCGTCGGCACTGATCATGAACGGCAGGAAGTCGGCGTACAGGCTGTCGCGCAGGAACGTGAACTCGAGGCCGCTCGCCCGGATGTGCTCCTCGGTGGCCCAGTGGTCGCGCGCGAGCGTGAAGACCGCGTCCGGCGCCGCGCCCATGAACGAGGTGTAGACGAGATGCCGGACGCCGGCCGCGACGGCGGCGTCCACGAAGTTCCGGTGCCGGTCGACCCGGTCCGGGGTCTCGGACGCGGACACCATGAGCACGGTGCCGGCGCCTTCGAGCGCGCGGCGCAACGCGACCGGGTCGCCGTAATCCGCCCGCGCCACGGTCGCGCCGGGCAGCCGCGGGGCGCGCCCGGGATCGCGGACGACGAGACGTTGCGGGATGCCCGCGGCGGCCAGGCGCCACGCGATCCGCCCGCCGAGACTGCCGGTCGCTCCGGAGACGGCGATCAAACCCATGCTGTCTTTGTACGCCGCCTGACGGCCACGACATCTCAGCCAGTAGGAGCGAACACGACTCGTGAGCTGATCAACACGCGACGTATACCCGATCGGCCCGAGCGTTTGGCGCGAACAGGGGACGATGTCCGACCCGTTCCGGGTGTCTCATTCCGGCATGACAAAAAGGGTTCGCGTGTTCGGTGCGGGGGTCGCCGCGCTTGCCCTCTCCGCGGTGTTGATCGATGCGTCGCCTGCCGCGGCCGCCGACCCGCACGTGATCCCACCCGACCCGGTGGCGATCGACGATATCGATGCCCTGCTCCAGCTGTACGGCACACCCGTCACCGGCCTCGCGGAGGACCCGACCGCCGACGCCCGATGCGGCAGCGCGGCGCCGGACCCGGTGCCGGACGGCGAGCCGATCGTGGTCAGCATGCCGCCGGCACCGGCGTTCACGGTCGGCGCGATCCCCGCGTCGTCGTGGCGCAATCCGCCGGTGACCGACCCGACGTGGCGGCTGCAGTTTCAAGGTCTGATGTGGATGCGGCCGCTCGCGCGCCGGGCCGCCATGGACAACCAGCAACAGTCGCTGGCGGCCATCGTCGCCCAGGCGGCCATGTTCCATCAGCAGAACCCGGATCCGAAGAGCAACCTGTACGGCTGGGACGAGGGCACCACGCTGCGCCGGCTGGAGACGGAGAACTGCCTGTACGCGCTCACCGGCGCGGCATCGCTGAAGCCGGGCATGACCGCGGACGCCAACGTGCTGCTCGGTCCGCGCTACGCCGGCCCGCCCAACTACCCTGTGCACAACCACGGCCTGATGGCGAACCTCCAGCTCGTGCGCGCCGGCGACTTACTCAACATGCCGACCTGGAAGTCCATCGCGATCAACCGGATGACCAACGAGGCGCCGCAGGCCTTCTCCAAAGTAGGCACGTCGTACGAGCAGTCCTCGATGTACCAGAACGTGAACGCCAACCTGTGGGACCAGGCCGTCACGGTGCTGAGCGAGTCGCCGGGCTCCGAGGTTGCGGCCGCTACCATCGCCAAGACGGTCTCGGCGGCCCGCGCCGTGTACGCCTGGATGACGGAGCCGGACGGCGACATCGTCCAGGTCGGCGACTCCGACCAGCAACCCGGCGCGGTGCGCACATGGACCACGCCGCGGGTGCTGCGCGACGACCAGGCCGGCTGGATCCTCGGCCGCTGGTCCTGGACCGACCCGAACACGAGCTACTACTCGATCCGGTACGGGCCCGGGAAGTTTGCGCACGGCCACCACGACCGCGCTGGCGGCGTGACCTGGTCGACCCGGGGCGTCCGGGTCCTCGTGGGGCCCGGCCGGTTCAGCTACGACACGACCTCGAACTACAACGCCTACCAGATCGGGCCGCAGGGTCAGAACGTGGCGATCCCCGATAAGGGCAAGGTGACCAACAACAGCGGCGCGGTCACCGCGTCGGTGGTCCAGGCCCCGGCGCACGGCTGGACGGTCAAGGACCGGATGTTCAGCCTGGACCACGTCCGCGGCATCAACGTCAACCGGGACACGCCCGCCATGAAGGTGTCGGACTCGTTCCCGGCGGCCCAGCTCTGGCGCCAGCACTGGCACCTCGATCCGGCGTGGAAGCTGGTCTCCGGCGGCTCGAACAGTACGACCCTGGTGTTCTCGCATCCGTCCGGCAGACGCCTCACCATGACCACGACCGGCCGTGTGTCGAGCATCGTGCAGGGCATCACCCGCCCGCCCGCGGGCTGGCACTTCCCGTACTTCGGCTCGCGGGTGTGGTCCTACGAGATCGTGGTGCGCTCGTACGGCACCGCGTGCACCACCACGTTCACCGTGAAATAGCCGGGTTCACGAACGCGGGCGGACCTCCGGGCCGACGACCCGGGCGGTCGCCAGCAGATCGGCGAAGCGGGCCGGGTCGAGGTCGAGTCCGCCCGCGATCCAGCTCGGCTCGGCCTGATCCGGTTCGGTCATGGCGGCAAGAATGTCGCTCGGCGTCAGGCCGGCCGCTTGCAGGGCGCGGATCTCACGTCGGTTGACCCCGGGAGGCAGCGGGCCGTTGCCCAGATCGGTGCCGTACCGCACCGTCCCTCCGTACTCCAGGAAGCGCCGCAGGTTGCCGATCGCCGCGCCCTGCGCCAGGGTCGGCTCGCCCCAGCCGTGGATGTCCAGCGTGCTGATCCAGGTCATCCCGGCGGCGGCCCGGAGCAGGCCGTCGTCGACGGCCTCGGTCCAGGGCGTGTGCGCAAGCATGTCGGCCTCGGCCTCGTGAGCGGCAGCCACCGTGCCCGGGCCCTCCGCGTGCACCACCACCGGCAGGCCGTCCGCGTGCGCGGCCTCGACGATCGCGCGCAGCGTCTTCGCCGCCAGCATCGGCCCACCGGCGTGGGCGGTGACCTTGATCAACGTGGCGCCGCCCGCGCGGGCCTCGCCCACCGCCTCGGCCGCGTCGTCCGCGGATCGAACCTCGCGCCAGCTCCCGGCCGGCGCCCAGGGACGGTCGCTCGGGTAGCCGCC
>JBKOWB010000052.1:0-26150 GCA_046724195.1 Actinomycetota bacterium | reverse complement strand
CGCCCATCTCGACCACGATCGCGTCCGGCCGGACGGCGATCGTGCGGGCGAGCGCCTCGGCGACCCAGGGGTGCCGGTGGGCGTCGCGCACCACCAGCACGAGCGGTCGTCCACCCGCGCCGGCGAGGACGGGCGCCACCGGGTCGGGTACACCGGCCAGGTCGTCGGCGGAGAGCCGGACCGAGGTCGTCCCCGGCAGCAGCACGTCGAGCGGCGCACCCACGCCCCACGGCGTCTCGGCGCCGATGGCGATGTTGCGCGGCGGCGCGAACTCGACGACGTGCGGTGGGCGGGTCACCGGCAGCACGGTCGAGTCCGCGGCCGCGGTCACTTTTACGGCGCGGCGAGCGGCGGCCAGTCCCACCGCGGAGCCGCCCATGACGGCCACGTCGGGACTGGTCATGCCGGCCGCGTCGGCGACCGCCCGGGCCCCGATGGCGGTCTGGGTCCGGGTCGTCCAGGCGGCGAGGCGGCGTACCCGCTCGGCCGCTTCCTGCAGGCGCTTCTCGGGCAGCTCGCCGCTGCGCACCGCGGAGACGATGGCGTCGCGCAGGCGGATCGCGGTGTGCTCGTCCGCGTGCTCGCCGCCCACACAGATCGCGTCCGCCCCAGCGGCCAGGGCGCGGACGGCGACGCCCTCGAGCCCGTACGTACGCCGCACGCCCTGCATCTCGATACCGTCGGTGACGACGAGGCCGTCGAAGCCGAGCTCGTCACGCAGCAGCTCGGTGAGGATCCGTGGGCTCAGCGTCGCGGGCAGCTCCGGGTCGTACGCCGGGACGAGCAGGTGTCCGGTCATCACGGACAGCACGCCGGCCGCGATGGCGGCCCGGAACGGGACCAGCTCGCACAGGTCGAGCAGCTCCCGGCTGCGGTCGATGACCGGCACGGAGTAGTGCGAGTCGACCGCGGTGTCGCCGTGGCCGGGGAAATGCTTCGCGCACGCGGCGACGCCGGCGTCCTGCAGGCCGCGGACGAACGCCGCGGAATGCCTCGCCACCAGGTCCGGCTCGGCGCCGAAGGCCCGTACCCCGATGATCGGGTTGTCGGGGTTGCTATTGACGTCGGTGTCCGGGGCGTAGTCCAGTGTGACGCCCGCGTGGGCC
The DNA here is from genome assembly GCA_046724195.1 of Actinomycetota bacterium. Lineage (GTDB taxonomy): Bacteria > Actinomycetota > Actinomycetes > Mycobacteriales > Micromonosporaceae > Actinoplanes. Next base: position 25,044 of record JBKOWB010000052.1, on the reverse strand, counting down.
AGGTCGAGGCCGAGGTCGCGGGCGACCGCCTCGGTCAGCGCCGGATCGTCGATCGCTCCGAGGCCGAGGTTGCCCGGCCGCGAGCTGCCGTGCCGCGACTCGAAGCGGGTGACGTCGCCGGCTTCCTCGTCGATCGCGACGATCACGTCGGGCCGCTCCGCCCGCAGCTGCGCGGTCAGGGCCGTGACCTGCGCGGGCGACTCCACGTTACGGGCGAAGAGCGCGACTCCGCCGAGACCTTCGCCGAGCCAGCGGCGCACCCAGTCGGGCACGGTCGTGCCGACGAATCCGGGTTGCAACACCGCCGCGGCGAGTTCCGGCAATTCGCCATGATTCGGCATGGGCCCCCGTTCCTCCGGTGACGATCGACACGCGCCGCTGGAGCGCGTTTCCCCTTGGTGGACAACCGACAACCGTCATAGGCGCGGCGACGGACCAATGGTCACATCTGTTCGGCCTTTAGTCAACAAACCTTTCTATTAACCGGGCCAAGTGTGTCGGCCGATACAGTGCGGACGTGCAGAGTGACGTTCTCGCCGCGTCCGGCGTCGACTGGAACCAGGTCCACGCGGTCAAGCTCCTGGGCGTCGCGCTCGGGGCGCTGATCCTGGTGTGGGCGATCCGGCGCATGTTCGGCGGCAAGCGCTAGCCCGCTTCGGCCGTAGGGCACAATGGCCGCTCGATGAAGCTACCCATCTATGGCCCCCGGCTGCGCAAGGTCGCCCGGCAGCAATTCGGCTGGCCTTCGCTCCGGCCCGGTCAGTTCGCGCCCATGCGCGCCGTGCTGCGCCGCCGCGACGCCCTCGTTGTCCTCCCCACCGGCGGCGGCAAGTCGGCGATCTACCAGATCCCGGCCGTACTGCTGTCGGGTCCGACCGTGGTGATCTCGCCGCTGCTCGCGCTGCAGCAGGACCAGATCGCGGCGCTGAACGAGCGCGACGACCCGAAGATCCGCGCGGTTCGGGTCAGTTCCGCCGAGACGCCGAACCAGCAACGCGAGGCGATCCGGGAGATCCGCGAGGGCCGCGCGGAGTTCCTGTTCATCACGCCAGAGCAACTCAGCGACCCGGACCGGCTGGCCGAGGTGCGCTCGCTCCGGCCGGGACTGGTCGCGGTGGACGAGGCGCATTGCATCTCCGCGTGGGGCCACGACTTCCGGCCCGACTATCTCGCGCTCGGCGACCTCATCGCGGGCATCGGCCGGCCGCCGGTGCTGGCGCTGACCGCGACCGCGTCGCCGCCGGTGCGCGAGGACATCATCGAGCGGTTACACCTGCGCAAACCCGAGATCCATGTGTCCGGGCTGGACAGACGCAATCTGTTCCTCGAGGTGGCGTACTGCCCCGACGAGGACTACCGCTGGCGGCGACTCACCGCATTGCTCGACGAGGCCGGCCGGCCCGGCATCATCTACGTGGCCACCCGGCGGGCCGCCGAGGAACTGGCCGGGCGCCTCACCGAAGCCGGGTACGCCGCCGACTTCTACCACGGCGGCATGGCGGCCGGCGCCCGCGAGCAGCGGCACGAGGCCTTCTCCGACGACAAGATCGACATCATGGTCGCTACGTCGGCGTTCGGCATGGGCATTGACAAAGCCAACATCCGCTGGGTCGGGCATGTCGCGCTGCCCGGCTCCCCCGACAGCTACTTCCAGGAAATCGGCCGCTGCGGCCGCGACGGCGAGCCGGCTCGCGCGCTGCTGCTCTGGCGCGCCGAGGACGAGGCGATCCAGCGCTTCTTCACCGGCGGTGCGCCGGACCTCGTGGAGATCCGCGACCTCGCGGCCGCCCTACGTACCGGCCCGCAGACCAAGACGGCGCTCAAGGGGCAGACCGGTCTCGGCCCGCGCAAGCTCGGCCAGATGCTGGGCCTGCTGGAACGGGTCGGCGCGGCCACGGCCGGCGAAGGCAACAAGTGGACGGTTCCGGTCTTCGCGCCACTCCCGGCCGCGGCCGCGGAGGCCGCGATTGCCGAGTACGAACGCCGGCAGGTCGTCCAGCGCTCGCGGATGGACATGATGCGCGGGTTCGCCCAGACGCGCGGATGCCGGTCACAAATCCTGCTGGCCTACTTCGGCGAGAGGCTGAAGAATCGCTGCGGCCACTGCGACAACTGCGTCGAGGGCGTAGTTTCCGCCGCCACGACGCATGAGCCCTTTCCCGTACACGGCAGGGTGCGGCACGCCGAGTGGGGCGCCGGCATGGTGATGGGATACGAGCACGAGCGGATGACGGTGCAGTTCGACGAGGTCGGATACAAGACGCTGTCCGTACCGGTCGTCGTGGAGCAGAGTTTGCTGACGCGGGAGCGCTGACCGGGCTGGGCCGAGCGGCTCGGCTGGATTGGTCGTCGGTCGCGCGGTTCTCGCCGCCGGGGTGGGGGTACAAGACGCGGGCCGTACCGGTGGTGCGGGAGAATGCGCTGCTCGTCAGCGACAAGAAGTTAGTGAGGGACACGCAGTGACGGACGAACCGCTGTACGCAACGCTGGGCTTCACCGACGCCGAGTGGGGCCTGCTCGTCGGGCTCCCGCAGGCGGTTCTCACCGCGGCGAGTGCCGCGGCGCCCGACGGCGCCCGCAAGACCCGCGCCGAGAACGAAGCCGGGCTCGCCGAGATCGCCGACGCCCGCATGTCGGCCAGCCCGCTGGTCGCCGCGGTCGCCGCCGCGTTGGTGGACCAGTCCGGCGACCCCGAACTCGGCGAGGATGCGCCGGTGATCGAGCCGGCCGACCCGATCGGGTACGGGAAGGATGTCGTGGAACGGGCCGCCCAGGCGGCGGCGCTGCTCACCGGCAAAGCGTCGGAGTCGGACGCGGAGACGTACAAGCACTGGCTCGTGGAGATCGCGGAGTCCGTGGTCGGCGCGGCCTCCACCGGTGGCGTGCTGGGCATCGGCGGCGAGACGGTCACCGAGACCGAGCGCGAGTTCCGCGACGACCTCGCCACCGCGCTCGCCTGACGGGCCGGCGGGCGCGGGATCCGCGCACTTCTGGGATGCTCGTCTCGTGGAGGTCAACGAGTACGCGCAGGCCCGGCCGTCGCCGGCGCTGCGGCCGTACGTGAGCCACTACTCCGGCTATCGGCAGCGCGGGCTCCCACCGCGGCAGCATCGCGGGCTGCCCTCGCCGTACCTCACGTTGATCCTGACCATCGACGATCCGCTGGTCGTCGCCGCCCACCCGGACCACCGGCAGGCGCCCGGGCGGTACGACGCGCTGATCGGCGGCCTGCATCTGACGCCGGCCACCATCGAGCAGGGCGGGCAGCAGTCCGGCGTGCAGGTGGCGGTCAACCCGCTCGGCTGCCGCGCGCTGTTCGGGCTGCCCGCGGGCGAGCTGGCCAACGTCGACACGGACTTGGCCGCGGTCGCCGGCGGGGCGGTGGTGAGCGAGCTGCGGGAGCGACTGCTGCTCGAGGCCACCTGGCCGGCGCGGTTCGCGGCGCTGGACGACATGCTGTGCCGGCTGGCGCGCTTCCGCGAGGCAGAGGTCCATCCGGACGTCGTGCACGTGTTCCGTCGGCTGCTGGCCGCGGGCGGGAACGTGCCGGTCGGCGCGCTGGCGGCCGAGGTGGGGTGGAGCGCCCGGCATCTGACCAACCGGTTCCGCGCCGAGGTGGGCCTGCGGCCCAAGGAGGCGGCGCGGGTGGCGCGCTTTGACCGGGCCCGGCGCAGGCTGGCGCCGGGCGTACGCCTGTCCGACGTGGCAGCCGCCAGCGGGTACTTCGATCAGGCGCACCTCGCACGAGAGTTCCGCGCGTTCGCGGGTTGTTCGCCGTCGCGGTGGATGGCGGACGAGATCGATTTTGTCCAAGCCCAGGCCGTCTTCGCCGACGAGGATTGACGCCATGACCGACTCGAAGACACCGCCACCCCAGGTCTGGCCCACGCTGCGGGCGCGGGACGCCCGCGGGCTCATCCGTTTCCTCGTCGACGCGTTCGGCTTCGAGGAGACCGTCGTGTACGGCGACGGTGACCGCGTCGACCACGCGCAGCTCAGCTGGCCGCTGGGCGGCGGCATCATGCTCGGCTCGGTCCGCGACGACCCGGACGACGCGTTCGCGCTCAAGCCCGGCACGTCCGGCTGCTACGTGGTCGCGGACGACATTGACGGGCTGCACGCGCGCGCCGCGGCGGCCGGCGCGGAGATCATCCGGCATCCGTTCGACACCGACTACGGCTCGCGGGATTTCACGGCCCGTGACCCGGAGGGCAACAGATGGTCCTTCGGCACGTATCGCGGCGAGCCCCGCTCCGTGGCATAAGGGTTGCATCGATAGAGTGCCCGGCCGTGGGGAGCCGAGTGCACTGGATCGTGGTCCGCGACGGACACGTCACGAATCGCCGCCTTGCCGGCGGCGCCGGGATGGGACTGGACTATGCGCTCGGCGCTGGGCCCGAGGCGGCGGCCACGCACTGGGACGACCGGGGTGAGCTGACCGGCTGGTGGACCGACGACGTCTGCGATGGCGGCGCGCTGATCGATACCGACCACCAAGTGCTGCTGTTCTTCACCACCCGAGCGCTGCCGGCCTATCGCACGGCCATGCTCGACGGCTACCGCAGGGTGTGGGCCGGATGGCGCGTCGCGTGGGCGGACGCCGGCCTGGCCGAACTCGCCCGGTACGTGGGCGTTGACCCGGCCGCGGTCCGCTCCCCGGCAGCGGCGAAGCTCCTCGGTCCAGAGCTGGACACCCCGGCCGCACCGGACGTCCACGAGGCACTCAGTGTGCTGGCTGGCCGCGTCGCGACATTCATTCCTGCCGACATCGGCCTGCGCGCGATGCGGGAGAACCTTCAGGCCGGGCTCGGCGCCCGCGTCGCGCTCGCGGCAATGGAGTCCGCCCGGGACGAGGTCGCACCTGCCGCCGCCGCGGCGGCCAGACTCATCCGGGAGCGTTGAGCCCGGCCCGGGCCGGCGACCCCGCGTCAGCCCTCGCCGCCGAGCAGGCCTCGCTCGAACGCCGCCGCCACAGCCGCGGCACGATCGCGGACGCCCAGTTTCGCGTACACGTGAAGCAAGTGGGTTTTGACCGTCGCCTCGCTGATGAAGAGCTTGCGCGCGGTCTCGCGATTGGTGCTGCCCCGAGAGATCAGCGTCAGGACCTCGAGCTCGCGCTGGCTCAGCGGCTCCTTCGCGGGCGCACGCAGCTGGCCCATCAGCCGGCCGGCGACCGCGGGGGACAGCACGGACTCGCCGCGGTACGCCGCCGACACCGCCCGGAACAGCTCCTCGCGGGGGGTGTCCTTGAGCAGGTAGCCGGTCGCCCCGGCCTTGATCGCGGGCAGCACGTCGCTGTCCGTGTCGTATGTGGTCAGCACCAGGACGCGAGCGGCAAAGCCCTGCGCATCGAGCGCCCGGATCGTGGAGACGCCGTCCATGCCGGGCATCCGCAGGTCCATGAGCACGACGTCGGGCCGCGCGGTCCGAGCGACCGCGAGGGCCTCGTGGCCGTTGCCCGCCTCGCCTACCACGGCGAACCGGTCGTCGCCGGCGAACATGCCGCGCAAGCCGTCGCGCACCACCGGATGGTCGTCGACGATCAATACCTTGATCATGCGACGGCCCTCAACGACACGGCCGGCACCGAGGCGGAGATCGCGGTGCCGCCGCCCGGCTCGGACTCGACCTCGAGCCGCCCGGCGATCCGGTGCACCCGCTCCCGCATCGCGGCCAAGCCGTAACCGCCCTCGTACAACTCGGAGAGCGGGGTCGCCGGGTCGAAGCCGGAGCCGTCGTCGCGGACGTCCAGCGTCACGAGATCCTCCATGTAGGACAGCGTCAGGGCGACCCGGGACGCAGCCGCGTGCTTGGCCACGTTGGCGAGCGCCTCCTGCGCCGTACGGAGCAGGGTCGTCTCGATCTCCGGCACCAGCGGCACCGCCGCGCCCGTGGTGATCAGCTCCGCGGTCACCCCGTTCATGGCGGACCAGCCGTCGACCACGTCCCGCAGGGCATCGGGCAACGCCGCCTCGGCGAGGGGCTGCGGGCGGAGCGCCTGCACCGACCGGCGCGCTTCGGCGAGGCTGTCGCGAGCCAAATCCTTGGCGGCGTTCAGGTGCCGGCGGCGGTCCGCCGGGCGATCGGCGGCTTGGTCTGCGGCCTCGAGCTGGGTGACGATGCCGGTCAGCCCCTGCGCCAGGACGTCGTGGATCTCACCGGCCAGGCGCTGGCGCTCGTCGAGCATGCCGGCCTCGCGCGCCTGGGTGAGCAGCTGGGCGTGCAGGCCGGCGTTCTCCGTCATGGCGGCCTCGAGCTTGGCGTTGGTCTCCGCCAGTTCCTCGATGATCTGCTGGCGGCGAGTCGACTGCGTGTTGATCAGGCCGGCCAGGTACGTCATGGCGGTCCCGATGACCACGTTGAACGCCAGCACGATCGCGAAGGCGGGCACGATGCCGGGTTCCTGGAGGGCCCGGAAGCCGCCGATCTGCGAGATGGCCGTCAGAACCGCGACGCATCCCGCGCCGACCAGCTGCCACCGGCCGCGCAGCGCCCCGACGTAGAGGTAGCCGGTCCAGGCGAAGAAGCCGTACAGCGAGTTGCCGTAGATCAGCGCGGCGATCAGCACGAGCAGGACCACGAAGAACGTCGCCATCACCCGCGGGCGGCTCTCCCATCGCGGGTGCAGCGTGGTCATCCAGAGGAGCCACCCGGCGGTCACCGCCACCCCGGCGAACGTCACCGGCAGCGGGACGTTCTGCAGGCCGGCGTCCTGGGTGAGGAGCACCAGCACCGTCGACCCGGCCAGCGCGAGGTACGGCAACAGGCGCAGGCGCCGGTCGTACCGGCGCCTCCACCCGTCCAGTCCGGTCGTGGTCACCACCTCGGACATGCCTACTCCCAACGGAACAACCGCGCCGCCGCCAGTCCGAATACCAGCATGTATACAACGAGAACGGTAAGCGACAGCGGGTTGATCCAGCCGCCGGCCGCAACGTCGTGCAGGGCCCGCTCGCCCGCCCCCAGCGGGGTGAAGTCGGCGACCCGCCGGATGACCGCCGGCATCACCTCGCGCGGCGCCCACAAGCCGGCGAAGAACATCAACGGGAAGAACAGCAGCGTCCCCACCGTGTTCGCGGCCTTCCCGCTGGGCACCACCGCGGCGATGAACAGGCCCACCGCGAACACGGCGCCGGCGCACAGCAGGAACGCGATGGCGAACGAGCCGAACTCGGCCGGGATCGGCACGTCGAACGCCACGCGGCCGATGATCAGCACCAGCGTCACCGAGATCACCGCGCTGAGCAGACTCGTCACCAGCTGCGCGGCGAGCAGCGCGACCGGGCGCGCCGGGGTGGTCGAAATCCGGCGCAGGATGCCCCTCTCCCGGTATGTGGCCAGCACCACCGGCGTGGCCTGCACGGCCAGCATGCCGAGGCACATAGCGATGGCGATGACGACGTAGAGGTCGATGACGCGGCCGCCGCCGAGCGAGTCGGCCGGCTCCCGGAACGCTGGGATGCTGCCCAGGATCACCACCAGGATCGACGGGAAGAGCAGGGTGAAGAAGACGATCAGCGGCTCGCGCAGGAAGAGTCGGAGCTCGGTCTGGGTGAGTTTGGCGAACACGCGCACGGCATGCCTCAGCTTTCCGCGGTCTCGACGGGGCGGCCGGTTAGCTTGACGAACGCGTCGTCCAGGCTGGCTTGTTCGATCCGCAGGTCGGCCGCGATGATCTGGTTGGCGGCGAGGACCGAGGTGACGGCGTGCACGACGTTGCCGTCGCCGACGACCTCGACCGTGCTCCCGCGCCGGCGCACGTGACGCACCTCGGGCAGGTCGGTGAGCAGCGTGTCGTCCAGCGGCTTCGATGGCCGGAACCGCAGGGTCTGCTCCGCGTTCACCTCGGCGACCAGGCCGGCCGGAGTGTCGAGCGCGACCACCCGACCGGAGTCGATGACCGCGAGCCGGTCGCAGAGCCGTTCCGCCTCCTCCATGAAATGGGTGACCAGCAGCACGGTGACCCCCCGGTCGCGGATCGACTCGATCAGGTCCCAGGTGTCGCGCCGAGCCTGCGGGTCCAGCCCCGTGGTGAGCTCGTCGAGAATTGCGATCTCCGGGTTACCGATCAGCGCGAGCGCGATCGAGAGGCGCTGCTTCTGCCCGCCGGACAGCCTGCCGAACCGGATGTTCAACTTGTCGCTCAGGCCGAGTTCGCGGGCGAGCCCGCGCCAGTCGGCCGGCGCCGGGTAGAACGCGCGGTAGAGCTCCAGCGCCTCCCGTACGGTCATCTTCTCCGGAAGCTGCGCCTCCTGGAGCTGCACGCCGACCCGGCGGCGCAGCTCGGGCTCTCCGGGCGGGAGTCCGAGGACCGTGATGCGGCCACCGTCGGGCTTGCGCAGCCCCGCGATGGATTCGACCGTGGTGGTCTTGCCGGCGCCGTTCGGGCCGAGGATGCCGAAGATCTCGCCGCGCTCCACGACGAACGAGACGTCCCGCACCGCGACGGTGTCGCCGTACCGCTTTTGCAGGTGATTGACTTCGATGACTGGCATGCATCGAGCGTCGCCCCGGCACCATGGGTCCCGAATCGACCGGCTAGCGACGGCTCGGATCAACCAGTCGGTGGATGGCGGCTTAAGCCACCGTCTCCGGGTTTGAGCGGCGCAGCCCGGCAACGGCCGAGTAGACGGACCCGATCTGGGCGGCCACGCGCTTCCACGAGTACGCCTGCCGGGCCCGGTCCAGCGCGGCGGTCGCGTAGACGAAATGGCGGACCTTGTCGTTCACCAGGCGGCGCAGCGCGCCGCCCAGCGCGCGCGGATCGCGCGCCGGCACCAGATCGCCGGTCAGGCCGTCCACGACGGTTTCGGTAAGACCGCCCACGGTCGTTCCGATCACCGGTACGCCGCACGCCATCGCCTCGAGCGGCGCCAACTCGAAGTGCTCCTGCCAGGGCGCCGCCACGAGCACATCCGCCGACCGGTACCAGCGCGGCATGTCCGTCGCGGGCACTGCGCCGACGAGCCGGAACCGGTCCGCGACCTTGAGCTGTTCGGCGACCGCGCGCAGCCGCTTGGCCAGCGGGTCGGCCGTGAGCTGCTCGGCCGGCGGGCCGCCCACGACGACGCACTCCGCGCCGGGCACGTACCGCATGGCCTGGACCACGTCGCCGAACCCCTTGCGCTCGACCAGCCGGCCGACCGACAGGATGCGGGGGCGTCCGGGATCGCGTTCGACCGCCGGGCCGTCCGGGGTGAACCGGGCGCTGTCTACGCCAGCGGGCACGAGCGTCAGCCGCGCCCGGGGTACGCCGATGCGCACCAGGCCGCGTACCTCGTCCTGGCTCTGCGCGACGACCCGGTCTACGGCCCGGCCGAGCGCCCGTTCGTAGCCGGCTCGCGACGGGCCCGTGGCCGTTGCCTCGGCCCCGCCCAGCTCGTGAAACGACTGGACCACGGGAATGCCGACCTGCCGGGCGGCGGTGACGGCCGCCAGCCCGCTCGTCCAGAAGTGGGCGTGCGCGACGGTGGGTGTCCAGTCGCCCTCGCGCCACTCGTTGCCCAGCCACCGCGCGAAGTCGCCCATGTGCGGTAGCAGCCGATCGGCCGGGATCTTCGCGGCAGGCCCGGCGGGCACGTGCACGACCTTGACACCCGCGGCCAGCCCCACGACGGCGGGCAGGTCCGGGCTGTCGCGGCGGGTATAGATCCGGACATCGTGGCCGAGCTCAGCGAGCGCGGTCGAGAGGTCGGCGACATGACTGTGTTGTCCGCCCAGACCCAGGGGGCTTGCGTGCTCCGAGATCATCGCTACGCGCACGGCGGCCCCCTCCCGAACTGCTTGACCCGCGTTCAGCATGCCCTACGCCCGAAACCGTAAACATGACCCTCGTTACCGACGGCGAAACCGGCGTATCCCGGACGACGTGGCCACCGTGCGGCGCGATCAGCGGTAGATCGCCCGGTTCGCCGCGCCGATCGCCGCCTGGTAGAGACCGCCCGTCAGGGACCGGTTCCGGGCCATCGCCGCCCGGGCCGCGTTGGCGCCCGGCGCGCCATGCACTCCCCCGCCGGGGTGCGCCGACGCGCTCGCCAGGAATAGCCGGTCCACCGGCGTGTCCGCGCGCCCCAGGCCCGGGACCGGCCGCAGGAACAGCTGCTGGGACGGCGCCGCCGTGCCGCCGCCCAGCGCGCCGCCGACCAGGCTCGGGTCCTCGCGCTGCAGGTCGGCCGGGGAGAACACGTTGCGGCCGGCCACCAGCCGGCCGAAGCCCGGGGCGTGGTCCTCCACCACCGCTTCCATGCGGGCCACGTGCTCGTCGATCTCGGCGGTCGACCAGGACAGCCGGTGCGGCAGGTGGGTGTACACCCACACCGACTCGGTCCCGGGCGGCGAGTGGGAGGGGTCCGCCGTGGTCATCTGGCCCAGCAGCAGGAACGGGTTCGGCGGTACCTCGCCGGTGGCCAGGTGCGCGGCGTAACGGGTCAGGCCGTTCAGGTCGGCGCCCAGGTGCACGGTGCCGGCGCCCGCGGCGGCCGGATTTTTCCACGGCATTTTCGCCGACACGGCCCAGTCCACCTTGACCGTGGAACCGTCCCAGCGGAAGTGGGACAGGTCCTCGACGAAACGTGGTGGTAGCCAGCGCGTACCGACCATGTCGAGATACAACGCCGGGGCGGGAACGTCGGCGAGAACCGCGCGGCGGGCGCGCCAGTCCCGGCCGTCGGACGTCCGTACCCCCATGGCCCGCCCGCGAGCGATCAGGATCCGCGTCACCGGGGTCTCGTAGGCGATGCGGCCGCCGCGCTCCTCGAGCCGGGACACCAGCGCCGACGTGATCTGCTGCGCGCCGCCGACCGGCACCGGCCAGCCGTACTGCTGGCCGAGCATCGCGAGCAACCAGCCGTACACGCCGCCGCCCGCGTCCTCCGGCGAGAGGTCGGTGTGCAACGCGCAGCCGGCCAGCGCGAGCGTCGCGCCCTCACCCCGGAACATCTCCTCGCCGAACTCGCGGACCGACAGTACGAGCCGCCGGCCCACGCGCAGCCCGCCGCCGAGGCCAAGCCGCCGGGCGAGGCGGATGCCCGCTCGAACCGGCGGAAACGGCGTGAACAGCGCGTCCAGCACCTCCCGGGACAGCGCCCGCCAATCCTCGTACGCGTGTCGCCATCGCGCACCGTCGCCGGGCGCGAACTGCTCCATGGAGGCCATCGTGGTCTCCAGATCGCGGTTCACCGTCGCGGCCCGGCCATCCGGCAACAGGTGGGTGAACACGTCCGGCGCATGGGTCCAGCGCAGCCCGTAGTCGCCGAGGTGGAGCGACGTCATCACCGACGACACGTACGCGAGGGGGTAGAAGGAGCTGAACAGATCGCTCAGATAGCCGGGCGCGGTCACGTAGCCGGACCGCACCGCGCCGCCGGGCTGCGGCGTCGCCTCGAGGACCAGTACCTCCCACCCGGCGTCGGCGAGCATGTTCGCGGCGACCAGGCCGTTGTGCCCCGCCCCGATCACGATCGCGTCCGCACCGTCCACCGGCGCACCGTACCCCGCTCGGTTGTCCGAACACCGGCTCCGGCGGCGGTTTAGCCCAGGACGGCCGGGGCAACTCCCGGGTCATGGATCGTGGCAGCAACAAACACAGTCCCCGTGTCGACGACGAGTTGGCCGAGGAGGTCCGCGGCGTCGTTCAGGGCGTCGCGGGCGGCCGCGCCGAGGAGTGGAAGATGGCCGAGCCGCCGGGCGAGGACCAGCCGGAGGTCTCCGAAATCCCGGACGAGGAGGAGGACTTCGGCCGGGGCGAGCCGGCCGGCGTGGGCAACCCCGAGGCGGAGGCGCTGAGCCGTTTCGGCAGCTACATCGGCAGGTCGGCGTTGCCGGGCGACCGGGAGGCGCTCATCCGGAGCGCGCGCGACCTGGACGCGCCGGACGACGTCCTGGAGGCGCTGAGCCGCCTCCCCGGGGACACCACGTTCCGGACCGTCACCGACGTGTGGCAAGCCATCAGACGGCGGGAAACCACAACGAGGAGGGAAACACCGTGAGTACCGTTACCGAGTCCGTTGACGTCAACGTGCCGGTACGCACCGCGTACAACCAGTGGACCCAGTTCGAGGAGTTCCCGCGCTTCATGACCGGCGTGAGCGAGATCCGCCAGCTCGACGCCACCACCACCCACTGGAAGACGGACATCGACGGCGTGAAGCGCGAGTTCGACGCGAAGATCACCGAGCAGCTGCCCGACGAGCGGGTGGCATGGACGTCGATCGAGGGCAGCAAGCAGGCCGGCGTGGTGACGTTCCATCGGCTCGACGACACCCATACCCGGGTGACGTGCCAGATGGAGTTCGATCCGCAGGGCTTCGCCGAGAAGGCGGGCGACAAGCTCGGCTTCCTGGACCGGCAGGTCAAGGGTGACATGAAGCGGTTCAAGGAGTACATCGAAGGACGCGGCGGCGTCGAGACCGGCGCCTGGCGCGGCCAGGTGGACAGGCCGGACGCCTGACCGACGCGACAGCGGCCGCCGGACCCGATCCGGCGGCCGCTCTGCACCTGTCTTGCGGTCTTTTCAGGTACGGGCTTCTACGCCCGCAGACCACACCTCCCGCCGCCGCCGGAGGCGCCGACGCCCCGGCCGTTGTGTGACCGCGACTCAAGCGCAGTGGGCACTATCGGACAACCGAGAATCGGCCGAACGGGTGACGGCAGTCCGTCACGATCCGGTAAGACTGTCCGGATGCGACCTGCCGGTTTCCTCTCTGAGCGCCAGCGCCGCTTCGCTTGGCTCGGCTTCCTGCTCGCCGCGTTCCAGGCCCCGCTGGCCGCCAGGCTCATCGACGACGCGTCGTGGCTCTTCGCCATCGTGGTAGCCGTGATCGTGGCAGCCGTGATCATCGTGGACGACGCCGGCCGCCGCCGCCCCGAGCCCGCAGAGTAGCGAGCGAAGCGAGGCCAGCTACAGAGCTTCGTGGCCCTTGCGGCCGTGGGTGCGCCGCTTCTCCTTCAGCTCGGCCTCGTACAGATGCCGCTTGCCCTCGGCGAATTCGTCCCGGGCGTCCTTCTCGATGGCCTTGAACTCGGCGTAGTAACCGTCGTCGTACTCCTCGACGATCTGGAACGTCCAGTGCCCCGGGATGACGTTGCGACCGATCATCTCGTGCTCGATCCGGTCGGCCATCCTCGCGTGACCGGCCTGCCTGAACAGGGCCACGGCGTCGTCCAGCATGAAATCGGCCGTGCCGGTGAGCTGGTGCACCGCGTACAGATGCCCGCGGACGCGCTCCACGACCTCGAGCGCCTCGCTGAGCTTGCCCAGCGCCTCGACGGTCACGTCGTCAAGCCCCTCGCTCCGCTGGTGTGCGCTGTCCGGGCCGTCAGTCATGGTGTGCCTCCCCGTGCGCCTGCCGGTTGTCGTGGTTCCCCTGGCGCATCGGCTCAACCGAACTGCACCGGGCAGTCAGCGGCGCCGGCGCGAACGCGACCGGCGCGAGCCACCGCCGGTATCCCGCGACACGTCGCTCGGGATGACCTGGGTGTCGTCGACCTCCGATCCGCCCGGTGGCGGGAGCACCGCGGTCCGGTCGCTTTCGGTCGCGAGGTCGATCACCTCGGCGGTCTCGTCCTCGTCGTAGCGGTCGAATCCGGGGATCATGTGCGGGCGGTCGTCGACGACGGGCAGGTCGAACGCGGTGTCCGTGACTCGCCGGCCGCCCGGCGCCGGCGGTGGCTCCTGGACCTCGATCACCTGGGTCTGCTCGGCGGCCGTCTCATCGGGCGGGACCTGGCCATCGGTGGGGCGCTGTCCGGCCGGCTCGGCCGTACCCTGCTGTTCGGGCCCGGCGGCTTCGGCCTTCGCCTCGCCGGTCCCGCCGGCCGCGCGCTGGCCGAGCACGACGTCCTCGCTTCCCGCGACCGCCTGCAGGTCGCGCTGCTGGGCCGCTTCGGCCTCAGCCACCCGGGCCGCCGCGGCCTCCACTCGAGCGGCTTCCTCCTGCGCGATGCGTGCGGCCTCGGCGGCGCGAGCCTCCTCCGCCTGGCGGGCGTCCTCAGCGCGCCGTTCCTCCGCCACCCGCCGGGCTTCGGCGGCCTGCCGTGCCTCTTCGGCGCGGCGGGCTTCCTCGGCCTTCCGCGCTTCCTCGGCCCGCCGGGCCTCCTCCGCACGCCGGGCCTCTTCCGCCGCACGCGCCTCTTGGGCCTTGCGGGCCTCCTCCGCGCGCCGGGCCTCCTCGGCCTTGCGGGCCTCTTCGGCCCGCCGGGCCTCCTCCGCACGCCGGGCTTCCTCCGCCCTGCGCGCCTCTTCTGCCCGCCGCGCCTCTTCCGCCTTGCGCTCCTCCTCGGCCCGCCGAGCCTCTTCCGCCTTGCGCTCCTCCTCCGCTCGCCGCGCCGCCTCCGCCTCGGCGGCGGCGCGGGCACGTTCGTCGGCGTACGAGCGAGCGTGCTCGCGGATCGCCTCCGACTCGGTGCTTGCGCGCTCGAGCCAGCCCTCCCAGCGCTGCTGCATCGGCCGGATCATGCCCCCGCCGACACCGACGATAAGAACCCCGGCGACAGTGGCGAGCACCGCGATCAGCAACGGTTGGGTCACTGCCGTGGCGATCTGGACCTGGTCGAGCGCCGCGATGACGCCGAGCGTGATGATGAGCACCGAGGTGGCCCGGGCGAGCAATTTGCCGTACGACAGGCCACCGAGCGCGCTGGCGATGAGGTCGTGGGCGGCTCCGGCGATCGCCGCGGCAACGACCACGATGACGATCGCGACGAATGCCCGCGGCAGCCACGCGATGAGAGCGTTGAGCAGGTCGCTGACGGCGTTCGGACCCCAGATCCCGAACGCCAGCTGCAGCGCGAACAGCAACACCGCGTAGAACGCGATCTTGGCTAGTAGGTCGCTCGCGTCGACTTTGCCAGCGCGCAGCGTACGCCCGACAGCACCGCGCTCCACCGCGCGGTCGAAACCGACCCGGTGCAGCGCCTTAGCCACGAGGGTGCGCACGATCCGGGCGAGGAAGTACCCGATGACCAGGATCGCGACGAACGCCAAGGCCGTCGGCACGAACATCAGCACGGACCGCCACATGTCGCTGAGCCCGCGACTCAGGTCGCCGGTCATCTCCCACTCCTTCGGGCCGGTTCGAGGGCCGGCACGCCACCGGCCTCCACCGACCATAGGTGGCTCGGCCGCGGTCCGCCGAAGGGGCGGGGGCACGCCGCAGCACCTTGGCCGGATCGCAACGCGACGCGGGCGCCCGTACAGTCAATTATCGGACGCTCGGATGGTGCGGCATCGTCCAAACGGGGGAGTCGGGATACTCTTCCTGCATGGCGGGCACGGGAGGGACGAGGCCTTCCGCTATGTCCACGCTGCCCGACCGGGCACGCGTGCGGCCGGACGCGACCCTCAGTTGCGGCGCGCTGGTCCGCTCGTACCCCTGGAAGGACACACCGCTCGGCGCCATGGACGCCTGGGATCCGCTGGTCCGGGCCACGGTCGAGGTCATCCTCGCCTCTCCAGTGCCGATGGCGCTCGCCTACGGCGACGACTACACGCTGATCTACAACGACGCGTACGCGGACGTGATCGGCGCCACGCACCCGGCCGCGCTGGGCCGGCCGGCGGCCGCGGTGTTCGCCGAGTTCTGGGCGGCTCCCGGCGTCGGCAACGTGATCGACGACGTCTACCGCACCGGGCAGCCGTTCCTCGAGCCCGAGACGCAGGTGCCGATGCCGCGCGGCACGGCGGGCCGGGTCGAGCAGGCCTTCTTCACCCGCGGCCACTCGGCGGTCCGGGACCGGCACGGCGCGATCGTCGGCGTCCTGACGGTGGCGGCGGAGACCACCCAGGTGACCCAGCGGCTGCAGAGTCTCGGTGCGTTGACGTCGCGGCTCGCGGGCGCGCTGACCATCGATGACGTCGCCCGGGTCGTGCTCCGGTACGCGATGGCCTCCTTCGACGTGGACCACTGCGTGTTCGCCGTCGACGACGGGCCCGCGTACCGCTATGTGCGCCGGATCCGCGGCGAGATGCTGGACGAGGCGGACGAGCGGTTGCCGCCGCTGTGGAAGCGGATCGCCGGCGACTCGGATTCGCCGCTGGCGGTGGCCGGGCAGACCGGCCGGGCGTCGTTCCAGCCGGACGGCGAGCCGCTGCGGAAGGTGGCGACCGACCGGTATGAACGGCGGATCCGCGCGCTGGCCGCGTTGCCGCTGCGCACGCCGTCGCTACGCGGCGCGCTGACCATCGGCTATCGCACCCCGCACACCTGGCTGCCGGCCGAGCGCGCGCTGCTCGACGCGGCCGCCGAGCTGATCGGGCAGGCCGCCGAGCGGGCCCGCCGGTTCGAGGCTCAGCACGGTACGGCTCAGCTGCTCCAGCGCAGCATGCTCCCCGAGCACCTGCCGGAGTTGGACCGGTTCCGCATCGCCGCCCGTTACGACGTCGGCGTCGACGGCAACGCCGCGGGCGGCGACTTCTATGACGCGTTCGAGCTGACCGACGGCCGCCTGGCCATGGTGCTCGGCGACGTCGCCGGGCACGACGTCCGGGCCGCCGCGGTGATGGGGCAGGTCCGGGCCGCGCTGCGGGCGCTCGCGCTGACCGATCCGTCCCCGCCCAGCGTGCTCGCCGGGCTGGACCGCCTGGTCGGGTCGCTCGGCGCGGAATCGCGCAACGAGGAGATCTTCGTGACCGTCGTCTACGGGCTGCTCGACCCGGCCGACGGCACGATCACGCTGGCCAGCGCCGGCCACCCGCCGCCCGTGCTGCGACGCGCCGGCATCCAGGGCGACCCGCCGAGCGCCGAGCTGGTGAAGGTCCCGCCGGGCGCTCCGCTGGGCCTCGGCGGCCGCTGGCAGACCGGGGTGGTCCGGCTCGAGCCGGGCGACGCGATCCTGTTGTTCAGCGACGGCGTCGTGGAACGCCGCGGCCAGCCGCTCGGCGACGGCCTCGACGCGCTGGTCGCCACGGCCGCGGGATCGGCGAGCAGCGACCCTCGCAACCTGTGCTCACTGGCGACTGCGGCGGTCGCCAAGCCCACCGACGACGACGTTGCGGTGCTCGCGGTCGAGCACGCGATCGCGACGAGCCGCTCCGCCACGATGGTGGTCCCCGCCGAGCCGACCGGCCCCGGCCGGGTGCGCCAGTGGATGACGACCCACCTGCACGAATGGTCGGTGCCGGAGTCGGTGATCACCGCCGCGATCCTCTGCACGAGCGAGCTCACCACGAACGCGCTGCTGCATGCCGGCACCCCGGCCCAGGTGCATATCGATCTGAACGCCGAGCGCCTGCTGGTCTCGGTCGCCGACACCGGCACGCGCGGCAGCGTGGCCCGGGCCCGGACCGACGCGCTCAGCAGCCGGGGTCGCGGCCTGGGGCTCATCGAGGAGCTCAGCGACACCTGGGGCACCGATCCGACCGTCCGGGGTTCGACGGTCTGGTTCGAGATACTGATCCCGATCTAGGCGCGCCGCCAATCGTCCGAGGTCAGGTGCGACCCGGCCTGCGGACCCATGGTCAGCATGCCGCCGTCCACCGGCCAGGACGTTCCGGTCACGTACGACGCCTCCGGACTGGCCAGGAACGCCACCACCGCGGCGACCTCGCGGGCGTCGCCGGGCCGCCCCAGCGGCACTCCGGGCCGGTGCATGTCGGTCGGATCTACGTCCTCCCGCCCGGTCATCGGAGTGGCGATCTCGCCGGGCGCCACCGCGTTCACCGTGATGCCGTACTCGCCGAGTTCCTGGGCCATGACCCGGGTCAGCATGCCGAGCCCACCCTTGGCCGCGCAGTACGCACCCGCGCCGACCCGTGGTGCGGTCTCGTGCACGCTGGTGACGTTGATGATCCGGCCGCCCCGCCTCGCGGCGACCATCCGGCGGCCGGCACGTTGCGCACACAGGAACGGCCCGTCCAGATCGACCGCGAGCACGGTGCGCCAGTCGCGCCAACTGGTGTCGAGCACCGGGGTCGAGATCCCGCTGCCAGCGCAGTTGACGAGCACGCCGATACCGCCGAGCGCGTCGGCGAGGTCATCGACCACCTCGGCCGCCTCGGGCAGCCGGGTCAGGTCGAGTGCGCGGATCTCGGCGCGCCGACCGGTCTTGCGCACCTCGTCCGCCGTGCGCTGGGCATGCTCGACGTCGCGATGGCGGGTGATCCCGACGTCGTATCCGGATTCGGCGAGCGCCACCGCGACGGCCCGGCCGATGCCCGACTCGGACCCGGTTCCGACGGCAACCCTTGGATGGTTTCCGCCGCGCGGGTTCATTCCGTTCACGTACCCACCGGCCCGGCCGGACAACCGCTTGCCATATGGCATGTTCTCGCCGGCCGGCGGGCAGTCAACAAGCGTGCAGCTCTCCGATCTGGTTTTCGCACTGGTCGGCGTGGGCGCGCTGCTGGCCGGCATCCTGCCGCGGGTGCTCGAGCGGCGGCCGCTGTCGCTGCCGATCGCCTTCCTCGCGCTCGGCATGGTGGTCTTCGCGCTGCCGCTCGGACTGCCCGACGCCGATCCGCTGGCCCACCCCACCCTTGTTGAGCATCTCACCGAGGTCGGCGTCGTCGTCGCGTTGATGGGCGCAGGCCTCAAGATCGACCGGCCGTGGGGACGCCGCCGCTGGGCGTCGACGTGGCGGCTGCTCGCCATCGCGATGCCGGTGACGATCGCGGCGGTGGCGCTGCTCGGCTGGTGGTGGGCCGGGCTGGTACCGGCCGCGGCGCTGCTGCTCGGCGCCGCACTCGCGCCGACCGACCCGGTCCTGGCCTCGGACGTCCAGGTCGGCGAGCCCACTGACGAGGAGGACTCGGAGGACGAGGTCCGGTTCGCGCTGACCAGCGAGGCCGGGCTCAACGACGGCCTGGCCTTCCCCTTCGTGAACGCGGCCATCGCCATGGCGCTCGCCGCCGGGGGCGGTTGGTTCGGCGAATGGCTGGCCCGGGACGTGCTCTACAAATGCGCCGCCGGCATCCTCGGCGGCCTGCTCGTCGGCAAGATGCTGGGTCGCCTCTTCTTTCGGGCCAAGCGGGCCTCGTTGCGGCTGGCCCGGCACTCCGAGGGCTTCCTCGCGCTGGCGGCTACCTTCCTCGCGTACGGACTCGTCGAGCTGGCCGGCGGGTACGGCTTCCTCGCCGTGTTCGTGGCGGCCCGCGCCATCCGCTCCGCGGAGCGCTCGCACGAATACCATCAGGTGCTGCACGACTTCGCCGAGCAGACCGAGCGCCTGCTCACCGTACTGTTGCTGCTGCTCTTCGGCGGCGCCGTGGTCGGCGGCCTGCTGGCGCCGCTGACCTGGCCGGCCGCGCTGGCCGGCCTGTCCTTGATCTTCGTGATACGGCCGCTGACCGGCTTCCTGTCGCTGCGCGGCGCGCCGGGTCGCGCCGCCGAGCACGCCGTGATCGCGGCGTTCGGAATCCGCGGGATCGGGTCGTTCTATTACCTCTCCTACGCCGTCGCCCGCGTCGATTTGCCGCGGGCGGATCTGTTGTGGGCGACGGTCGGCTTCATCGTGCTGGTCTCCGTGGTGGTGCATGGCGTCGCCGCCACCCCTGTGATGCGGCTGCTCGATCGTACGAATGAGCGCACCGAACCAACACAATCTGTTACCGAGACGCCTTAAGGAGTAGCAGATTTCCGACATTGGAGCCCCGTGGCGGTGGCAGAGCGTATCGATTGTCGTATTGTGGTCGGCAATCGGCGACGTCCACGATGGAGCGGCACATGCGGATCAGAGGTTTCGCGCCGGCGACGCCCTGCTGGGTCGAGCTGGCGAGCACGGACCCCGGCCGGGCGCAGGACTTCTACGCGGGGATGTTCGGCTGGGAACCCGCGGGGGATCGCTTCCGGCTGGACGGCCGCGCTGTCGCCGGGCTCACCCGGGCCCGCGCCGAGCGGCCCGCCGGGTGGCTCACCTATCTGGCGGCGCCCGACCTGGACGCGGTGCTGGAGCAAGTGGCGGCCGCGGGCGGCCGGTGCGTGAGCTGGCCGGCCGACGGGCACGGCGGCCGATCCGCCATCGTCGCGGACCGCAGCGGCGCGGCCATCGGCCTGTGGCAGGCGGCCGACTTCACCGGCGCGAAGTCCGCCAGCGAGCCGAACACCATGGCCTGGCCCGAGCTGATCACCGATGACCCCCGGACGGCCGCCGACTTCTACGGCCGGGCGTTCGGTTGGTTGCTGCGCGCCGAGGACGGCGGCGCCAGCACTCGCGGCGATTGGCTCACGGCAGCCCACGACGCGATGGCCGGTCTGGTCCCGGGAGCCCGGCCGGCGCGCTGGCGGGCCGCCTTCCAGGTCACCGACTGCGGCGAGGCCGCCCAGGCGGCGCTGCGGCTGGGTGGGCGGGTCGTCATCGCTCCCACGCCGATGAGTCTTGGCAGTTACGCCGAGCTGGCCGACCCGTTCGGCGCCACGTTCGCGGTCGCGGCGCCGTCGGTCGCCCCGATCTCGCCGAGTCTTTCGTTCGACGCGTTGGTCGGCATGGAACTGACCTTCCCGGGGTAGTGGTACACCTGTTCGACCATGGGCGCATAGCGCGACAGGGCCGGCCCGTTCGGGCCGGCCCTGTCGCTTGCGTCAACCACAGTTGACACACGGCAGATGTCAACGTAGGTTGACAGCATGACCGAAGCAACCGATCTGGCCGCGGCCGCGAGCAGCGCCGATCCGCGGGTCGGCCTCCGAGCGGTCGTCGCGCTGCGCCGCCTCCTGGAGGGTCTCGAGCACCTTCAGGTGGCCAACGCCCGCCACAAGGGCTGGTCCTGGCAGGAGATCGCCGACGCGCTCGAAGTGACCCGCCAGGGCGTGCACAAGAAACACGCCGGTCGCATGCCGATGCAGGATCCACGGGAGGACTGACATGTTCGAGCGATTCACCCACGCCGCTCGCGAGATCGTCGCCAACGCCCAGCACGAGGCCAGGCATCTGAACCAGGCCCCGATCGGCACCGAACACCTCCTGCTCGCCGCGGTGGCCGACGAGACCGGTCCGGTGGCCGGCACCCTGCGGGAGTTCGGGGTGGACGCGGCGTTCGTGCGCGCGGAGATCGTCAAGCGCGCCGGCGACCGGCAGCCGGACACCGATCCTCTCCCCGACGCCGACGCGGAGGACGTGGCCGCGCTCAAGGCGATCGGCATCGATCTGAACGCGGTCCGCCGTGCCATCGAGGAGAACTTCGGGCCCGGCGCGCTGCAGCTGCCGCTGACCACGCCGCCGAAACGCCGCGGCCTCCTGCGCCGTTTCGGCGGCAGCGGGCAGCAGACCCGCCCGATCCGCGGGCACATCCCGTTCTCGCCGCGGTCCAAGAAGGTACTGGAATTGTCGCTGCGCGAGGCCCTGCGGCTGAAGCACAACTTCATCGCGCCCGAGCACATCATGCTTGGCATCCTCCGCGACGGGCAGGGCCTGGCGGCTCAGATCCTGGCCGAAGCCGGGGTCGACTTCGCCAAGCTGCGGGCGGACCTGACCCGCTCGCTCAAGGACGACGCCGCCTAGAGCCCGGGTGCCGCGGACAGTCGGTGGCAGTACGGTCCACGGGCATGGAGCTTCGCGAGGACCACGACGGCCATCCGGTACGCCCATTGCACCGCGCGGCCTTCGGCGACCACGGTGCGGCGGTCGCCGATCTGGTCGATGACCTGCGCCGAGATCCGACGGCGCTCTCCCTCGTCGCGGTCGACGGCGGTACGGTCGTCGGCCACGTGATGTTCACCCGCAGTCTGCTCGACGCTCCCCGCCGGCTGGTCGACGTGCAGGTGCTCAGCCCACTGGCCGTCCTGCCCTCGTACCAGCGGCGCGGCATCGGGGCCGCGCTCATCCGCCGCGGCCTGGCGCTTCTCGACGACCGGAAGGTTCCGCTCGTCTTTCTCGAAGGCGACCCGGCGTACTACTCGCGGGCCGGCTTCGAACCGGGTGGCGCGCACAGCTTCCGCAAGCCGTCGCTGCGCATCCCCGACGCGGCGTTCCAGGTGTATCGCCTGTCCGCGTACGAGCCGTGGATGACCGGCACGCTGGTGTATGCGCAGACCTTCTGGGACCACGACCTCGTCGGGCTGCGCGACGACGCCCGGTGACCCACGGCGCTTCGACCGCGCGATCGGGCGGCGCCGGCGACCGTCACGGCAGGACGAGAACCTTGCCGCCTACGCCCGCGGCGAGGGCCGCGTACGCATCCCCCACACGGTCGAGCGGGAAACGCCCGCCGTCCGCGCCGATCACGCCCGGGTTGTCGACCGCGAACGCGAGCGTGTCGGCGACCAGTCCGGGAATCTCGCCGAGTCCGTCGATGAACGCGCCTCCCCCGCCGAACTTCGTGACGAACAGGCCACGGTCCATGAGATCCATCAGATCGACGGCCGGCAGCTCGCCGGAGAGCTGGCCATGGCTGATCAGGCAGCCGTGCGGCGCGAGCATCGCCAGATCCGCCTGGTACGTGGGCGCGCCGACCGGATCGAACACGGCGTCGACACCGCGCCCGCCGGTCCGCTTCATGACCTCGTCGACCACGTCGACGCGCGCGCGGTCGATCGGGTGTGCGCCGACGCTCTCCACCGCGCTCGCGCGGTCGCCGCTGGCCACGCCGTACACAGTGGTCCCATGCTTGACCAGCAGCGCGATCAGGTGGCGGCCGACCGACCCGGCGGCACCCCAGATCAGCGCGCACTTGTCCGCGAGCGGCCACACCCGCGTCAACAGCCGCGCGGTGACACCGGCGCTGGGCAGCCGCGCGGCCTGCGCGGCGTCGAGCGCTTCGGGGATGGATACCAGCATCGACGCGGGCGCGGTGACGTACTCCGCGCAGGAGCCGACCGCGATCCCCCAGCAGACCCGGGTGCCGGAGGCGAGGTCGACGCCGGGCCCGGCCTGGACCACGGTGCCCGCGCCCTCGTAGCCGAGCGGGAAGGGGAACGGCAGACCCTCCGCGTACCGCCCGCCGCGCAACGCCAGGATCTCCGAGTGGTTCAGCGCCGCGACCTCGACGCGTACGAGTGCCTCACCGGGGCCGGGCGGTGTGGCCTCCCGCGTGCCGATCTCGACGACATCCTCGGGCCTACCCGGCCCCAACGCTTGCGCGAATCTCATGTCGTACAACGTACTACATCGGCGTACGCTGTACTAGTAGTACGTCGTACTATGCTCTCCCGCATGCCTGAACCCGTGTGGGCGCGGCCGGATCCGGGCGCGCGCCGGCCCCGCTACACCCGCGCGCAGATCGCCGCGGCGGCGCTGGCCATCGCGGACGCCGAGGGCATCGACGCCGTCACCATGCGCCGCGTCGCCACCGCCCTGGACGCGGGCACGATGACGCTGTACCACTACGTCCGCTCCAAATCGGATCTGTTCGCGCTCATGCAGGACGCGATCATGGGAGAGCAGCTCGTTCCCCCGGATTCGCTTCCCGGGGACTGGCGCGAGGCGCTCACCGCGATCGCGCACCGGGCTCGCGCGTCGTTCGTGCGCCACCCGTGGGCGGTACGCGGCATTGCCACAGATGGCGGCGCGGCCGGCCCGCACACGTTGCGCCACTTCGAGCAGTCTTTGGCGGCGGTCGCCGGCACCGGCCTGCCGATCGCCGACAAACTCGATCTGATCGCCATGATCGACGACTACGTCGCCGGGTTCGTCCTGAAGTCCGACCTGGAACCGGGGCCGGAGGCGATCCCGGCGGAGGCGGCGCCGGCCATCGCGGCGTACCTGGACGAGCAGCTGCACACCGGCGACTACCCGCACCTCATGGAACTGCTCGGCGACGGCGATCGGTGGGCGGCGCTCACGGGCATCCTCGGCTCCGCGCCGGCGCCGGACGAACGGTTCGCCCGAGGGCTCCGGCGGCTGCTCGACGGCGTCGCGGGCGAAATTCCCCGGTCGAACGCGCCGAACGCGCGACGGTGAGCACGGCGAGCGTGACCGCGGCCACGGCCGTACTCCTGGTATTTCAGATTTGAAAGAGCTAGTCTGTGCCACGTGGCGCAGCCGTTGACCGACACCGAGCAGGCGTGCTGGCGGGCGTTCGTGGAGAGCAGCTGGGCGCTGCATACCCGCCTCGAGGACGAACTGCGCGCGGCCACCGGCCTGAGCATGTCCGACTACCACATCATGGTGGTGCTCTCCGAGGCGCCCCAGCACCGCCTCCGCATGGGCGAGCTCGCGAGCCGACTCGTGTTCTCGCCGAGCCGGCTCACGTACCAGATCTCGTCGATGGTCAAGCGCGGCCTGGTCCGCAAGCAGAGCTGTCCCGACGACGGCCGCGGCCAGGAGGCCGTGCTTACCGACGCCGGCATGGCCGCGCTGGTCGCCGCCGCGCCGCTACACCTCGAGACCGTCCGCGACAACTTCATCGACCACCTCGACGCCGACGAGCTCGCCGTCATCGGCCGGGTGTTCGCCCGAATCAGGAAGGCCTGAACCATGCCCGCTATCACCGTCGACGACGTCCTGGTCCTGCCTCGACTCCCGCTGCTGGACGAGGCGACCACCCGCTACCGCCCGGTCCGCCGGCTGACCACCGCGCCCAGCGGCTACGAGGGCGAGGGCTTTCCGGTCCGTCGCGCGTTCGCGGGCGTGCCGATGAACGAGCTCGACCCGTTCATCCACCTCGACCAGATGGGCGAGGTCGACTACGCGCCGGGCGAGCCCAAGGGCACGCCGTGGCACCCGCACCGCGGCTTCGAGACGGTCACCTACATCATCGACGGAGTCTTCGACCATCAGGACTCGAACGGTGGCGGCGGAACGATCACCGACGGGGACACGCAGTGGATGACCGCCGGCGGCGGCATCCTGCACATCGAGGCCCCGCCGGAGCACCTGGTGGCCAGCGGCGGCCTGTTCCACGGCTTGCAGCTCTGGGTGAACCTGCCGAGGGTCGCGAAGATGATCGCGCCCCGGTACCAGGACATCCGCGGCCGCGCCGCGGCGCTGCTGACCACGCCGGACGGCGGTGGCCTGATCCGGGTCATCGCGGGCGAGATCGCCGGCCACGCCGGCCCCGGCTCGACCCACACGCCGATCAACCTGGCACATGTCACGCTACAGCCCGGCGCGCAGCTCGACCTTCCGTGGCAGCCGGACTACAACGCGCTGGTGTACGTGCTGGCCGGCCGCGGC
>JBKOWB010000216.1:0-16351 GCA_046724195.1 Actinomycetota bacterium | reverse complement strand
CCCCGACTTCGCCTGTGTCTCCGTCATCAACTAGTCCTGTTCGTCAGGCTCGTCGGCATTGCGAGCAAGCGCCACGTTGGTTACACCTTCAGGGAGGTCCATCAGCTTGACCCCCATTGTGTTCCGTTCCCGCGTACGTCGTACAGGCTTCACGGGAGTGCGGATGACACCACCATTGCTGGTGATGGCAAACAGTTCATCTCCTGGGCTGATCACGAGTGCGCCGACCAGTGCACCACGACGCTCCGTGATTCTCGCGGTGAGCACCCCCTTGCCTCCCCGGCCCTGAACGGGATACTCCTCGATCGGAGTCCGCTTGGCATACCCGCCGTTGGTGGCTACCAAAACGTCCATTCCTTCACGAACCACCTCCATGGCGAGGAGTTCGTCACTGTCGCCGAAGCGCATGCCGATGACACCGGAGGTAGCGCGGCCCATCGGCCGCAGGGCCTCATCGGTCGCGTTGAACCGGATCGCCTGGGCGTTCTTCGACACCAGTAGCAGGTCGTTCTCCGGCGCCGCCAGCGTCGCGCCCACCAACTCGTCATCCTCCCGCAGGTTGATGGCGATGATGCCACCGCTGCGGTTGGAGTCAAATTCCTCGAGCCGGGTCTTCTTCACGAGGCCATTCTTAGTGGCCAGCACAAGGTACGGCTGGACCTGGTAATTCGGGATCTGGATGACCTGCGCGATGTGCTCGTCCGGCTGGAATGCCAGCAGGTTCGCGACGTGCTGTCCCTTGGCCACGCGGTTGGCTTCCGGCAGCTCATAGGCCTTTGCCCGATACACCCGGCCCTTGTTCGTGAAGAACAGGATCCAGGCGTGCGTGGAGATGATGAAGAAGTGGCTGACGATGTCGTCCTGCCGCAATGAGGCGCCGCTCACACCCTTGCCGCCGCGCTTCTGCGACCGGTACATGTCGAGCTTCGTGCGCTTCGCGTAGCCCGTACGTGTGATGGTCACCACAACGTCCTCGCGGGCGATGAGGTCCTCCATCGAGACCTCGCCGTCGAACGGGATGATCTGCGTCCGCCGCTCGTCGCCGTGCCGGGCGACGATCTCGCCGAGTTCCTCCGACACGATCGCCCGCTGCCGCTCCGGCTTCGCGAGGATGTCCCTGAGATCGGTGATCTCGATCTCGATCCTGGCGAGCTCGTCGACGATCTTCTGCCGCTCCAGCGCCGCGAGGCGCCGCAACTGCATGTCGAGGATCGCCGTGGCCTGCACCTCGTCGATGTCGAGCAGCTGGATCAGGCCGCCGCGCGCCTCCTCGACGGTCGGCGACCGGCGGATCAGCGCGATGACCTCGTCCAGGCGGTCGAGCGCCTTGGCAAGACCGCGCAGGATGTGCGCGCGCTCCTCCGCCTTGCGCAGCCGGAAGGCCGTGCGCCGGCGGATGACCTCGATCTGGTGCTCGACGTAATAACGGATGAACTGCGCCAGATTCAGGGTGCGCGGCACCCCGTCGACCAGCGCCAACATGTTCGCGCCGAACGTGTCCTGCAGCTGGGTGTGCTTGTACAGGTTGTTCAGCACGACCTTCGCGACCGCGTCGCGCTTCAACACCAAGATCAACCGCATTCCGGTACGCCCGGACGACTCGTCCCGGATGTCGGCGATACCGGTGAGCTTGCCCTCCTTGACCAGCTCGGCGATCCGCTCCGCGAGATTGTCCGGATTCACCTGGTACGGCAACTCCGTGACCACCAGGCACGGCCGGCCGCGCGGGTCCTCCTCGACTTCCACGACCGCGCGCATCCGGATCGAGCCCCGACCGGTGCGATAGGCGTCCTGAATCGCCGACTGGCCGACGATCAGGCCCTTGGTGGGAAAGTCGGGTCCCTTGACGATACCGATCAGCGCGTCGAGCGTCGTGGCCTCGTCGACCTCCGGGTTGTCCAGGCACCACTGCACGGCCTGGGCGATCTCCCGCAGGTTGTGCGGTGGGATCTTGGTCGCCATGCCGACCGCGATGCCTTCGGAGCCGTTCACCAGCAGGTTCGGGATCCGCGACGGCAGGATCGTGGGCTCCTTGGCCCGCCCGTCGTAGTTGTCCTGGAAGTCGACGGTGTCCTCGTCGATATCGCGCAGCATCTCCATGGCGAGCGGCGCGAGCTTCGACTCGGTGTTGTGGCTGACGAACCCGTTGGTGATGAATGCGTGATCGTCGCTGTCCACCCGGACGCTGTACACCGCCTGCACGCCGGCGTCGGTGACGGACTCCACCTCGGCGAAATAGAACCGGCCGTCCACCAGCGGCTCCACCACATCAAGAACGCCCGGTTCGGTGATGTGCGCGGCAATCTCGGCTCCGTCGCGCTCCCAGCGCTCGATGCGGTCAACGTTGTGCTTGACGAGCCAGTCGCGCTCGGTCCGGCGGCTCGCCCCGTGCTCGCGGATGAAGGCGCCGACGTACGGGACGTGGTCGCTTGACATTGCCGTGCTGTGAGTCGGGATCGCTCCCAGCTCGGACTCGAGCTTGGCTTGCTTGCGCCCCAGGAAGCCGACGTTGAGTGCGAACAGACGCGCGTCCCGGCGGTTGGTGATGACCACCTTGATCTCGCCGTGGTCGTACCGGCACTGCCGGGCGACGACGCCGAATTCGAGCAGCAGCTGTTGCACCTCGGCCGCGAGCCGGGCGCTTCGGGTCGAGTACGAGATCTGAATGGTGTTCCGCGGCAGCAGTGAACAGGACCCGTCCCCCTCGAACAAGGCCTGGAGAAAGGCGCGCTTCACCGCGAGCGGGCCGGCCCACACGAACGCCGGAACGAACTTCTTCGCGCTGCGAGAGCCTACGAGCTCACCGAGCACACTTCGGCGAAGCGCGACGAGATTCTGGATGTCCGGCTCGTACAGCCGGCTGCCGGACGCGATAGTCCGGCGGCTCACGTAGCGAGGACCGCCCACCGCCACGTCGTAGGCAGACACCACGCGGCCGAAATAGCCAGGGTCGACGTTGTTGAACCCGGCCCGAGTCTCCGACGCCCAGCCCTCGCTGACGAACGCACCAGCGAGGATGGCGGCATCGACGTGCTCCAACATGGGCGCGCCGATCTCCCCGGGCACCACCCGCTGCATTACAACACGGTCGCCCGGCGCGATCTCCTCGAGCAGTTTCCACAGCAGCATCGGGACGCCCGCGACACTCACCAGGCACAAGACTGGGTGGTTATGCGTACCCGTCAGCTCATAACCCTCACGGGTCCGAACCTTGAGTGTCGGGTGCTCGCCCGAATGGAAGAACTTACTGGCGCGGACCGGATTCCCGTTGCGGTCGTAGACCTTGAGATCGATATCGTTCTCTGAATTCGGCGCCGCGCCGGGAACAATCTCATCGATCCTTATCGTTCCGAATGGCGTCCTGACCAGCGTGTCTCCTGACACACAGTACCTCATCGCCGCTGGCGGATCATTTCCCGGGGAGCCGAAGTTGCCGTTGCCGTCAATAAGCGGGTAGCGCAGCGACCACGGCTGCGCCATCCGGACCAGGGCGTCATAGATCGACGAGTCGCCGTGCGGGTGGTAGTTGCCCATCACGTCGCCGACGACACGGGCGCACTTGACGTAGCCGCGGTCCGGCCGGAACCCGGAGTCGAACATCGCGTAGAGGATCTTGCGGTGGACCGGCTTGAGGCCGTCGCGGACGTCCGGCAGCGCGCGGCCCACGATCACGCTCATGGCGTAGTCGAGGTACGAGCGTTGCATCTCGACCTCGAGGCCGACCGGCTCGACGCGCTGGGTCACGCCGCCGCCGATCTCGTCCTGCGCGTCGTCGCCGGGAGTCTCGGGAGTATCCGTCACTGATTAGCCCTTACTTAAAGTGAAACCCGACATGAAGGCCGGTATCACGCTTTTCGCTGTGGATAACATTGTGGAAAGCCGCGCGAGCTGTGCACAACGCTGGGTGAGCGGTACCGGTGCCGGCACCGCTCACCAGGGTCAGATGTCCAGGAAACGCACGTCCTTGGCGTTGCGCTGGATGAACGTGCGGCGCGCCTCGACGTCCTCGCCCATGAGCACGCTGAACAGCTCGTCGGCCACCGCAGCGTCGTCCAGCGTCACCTGCCGTAGCGTCCGGGTGGCCGGGTTCATGGTCGTGTCCCACAACTCGGTGTAGTTCATCTCGCCGAGACCCTTGAACCGCTGGATGTCGTCCGGCTTGGCGTTCGGCTTCTTCTGCTGGCGCAACGCGATCAGCCCGTCCCGCTCCCGGTCGGAGTAGGCGTACTGGGCATCGTCGCCCTTCTTGTTCCATTTGATCTTGTATAGCGGTGGCGCGGCGAGGTAGACGTGGCCCTGCTCGACCAGCGGCCGCATGAACCGGAACAGCAGTGTCAGCAGCAGCGTCTGGATGTGCTGGCCGTCGACGTCCGCGTCGGCCATCAGCACGATCTTGTGGTAGCGCAGCTTCGAGATGTCGAACTCGTCGTGGATGCCGGTGCCCAACGCGGTGATCAGCGCCTGGACCTCGTTGTTCTTCAGCACCCGGTCGATCCGGGCCTTCTCCACGTTGAGGATCTTGCCGCGGATCGGCAGGATCGCCTGGGTCACGTTGTCGCGGCCCTGCTTCGCGGAGCCGCCGGCGGAGTCGCCCTCGACGATGAACACCTCGGAGACGCGCGGGTCAGTGGACTGGCAGTCGGCCAGCTTGCCCGGCATCGAGCCGGACTCCAGCAACGACTTGCGCCGGGCCAGCTTGCGGGCCTGCTGCGCGGCGATGCGCGCCCGGGCCGCCTGGGACGCCTTCGTGATGATCGTCTTCGCCTCGGCCGGGTTGCGCTCGAACCAGTCGACCAGCCGGTCGTTCGCGATCTTCTGGACGAAGCCCTTCATGTCGGTGTTGCCGAGCTTCGTCTTGGTCTGGCCCTCGAACTGCGGATTGGCCAGCTTCACCGAGATGATCGCGGCGAGACCCTCGCGGATGTCCTCACCCGAGAGCTTCTCGTCGCTCTTGAGGAACTTCTTGTCCGTGCCGTACCGGTTGACGATGCTGGTCAGCGCGGCCCGGAAGCCCTCCTCGTGGGTTCCGCCCTCGTGCGTGTTGATCGTGTTGGCGAACGTGTAGACCGACTCGCCGTACGACTCGTTCCACTGCATGGCGATCTCCAGGGCCATGCCCTGGTCGTTCGCCTCGGCCTCGAACTCGATCACCGACTTGTGGATCGGGGTCTTGGTGTTGTTGAGGTGCCGGACGAAGTCGGCGATCCCGTCGGCGTACATGAAGGTGACCTCGCGGGGCTTGCCGTCCTCCTCCGCGAACGCCGGGCGCTGGTCGATCAGGTTGATCGTCAGGCCCTTGTTGAGGAACGCCATCTCCTGCAGCCGCCGGTAGATGGTCTGGAAGTCGAACTCGGTGGTCTCGAAGATCTTCGGGTCGGGCCAGAACTGGACCGTCGAACCGGTTGAGGTGGTCGTCTCACCCTTCTCCAGCGGACCGGGCTTGGACGAGGTGTACCGCTGGCGCCACACGTAGCCCGACTTGTGGATCTCCACGGCCATCCTGGTCGACAGCGCGTTCACCACGGACACGCCGACGCCGTGCAGACCGCCGGAGACCGCGTACGCCTTGCCGTCGAACTTGCCGCCCGCGTGCAGGACCGTCAGCGCGATCTCGACACCCGGCCGCTTCAGCTTCGGGTGCAGGTCGACGGGGAAGCCGCGGCCGTTGTCGGTGACCGAGACACCGCCGTCGGCCAGCAGGATCACGTCGATGGTGTCGCAGTAACCGGCGAGCGCCTCGTCGACGGCGTTGTCCACAACCTCCCAGACGAGGTGGTGCAGACCACGCTCGCCGGTCGAGCCGATGTACATGCCCGGACGCTTGCGGACCGCCTCGAGGCCTTCGAGCACGGTGATGGACTCGGCACCGTATTCCTGCTTCTTCTCTGCCACCCTCGGCCACTTTCTCGTGCCGGTGGCCGCGAGGCCCCGACACGGGGTTGGCGGGCGGCAGCGGCCGGCGGGCACGGGGCACCACAGACGACAACCCGCGGGAGGAGGCGGACCACCGGTGGAACCGTACGCGCCGGTCGCCGCGGTCGCCCGCGGATCGTGATCGGCTGGAAAAACCGCGTAGCGTGACGAGACGAACCGTCTCAGGCTTCACGGGACGCGTTTTCCCGGTCTGCGTCAATTCTACTCCGCCGAAGCGAGTTATCGAGGGTCCGGCACCCCTTGCGGGCGCCTCAGATTGCCGTAGCGCCCCGCAGCCCGCTATCCACGACTCCCCCTACACGGAAGAGAGCCCGCGCGCAATGGCGAATGATCCGGGTGTCGCCCGTGGGGCGCGCCTGCGGGCCGTCGCGGCCACGCGCTGCGACACTGCCTCACAACCGCGGGCGGATATGTCGTAACCTCGCCCGCGCAGGCCGATTCAAGGCCGGGCGGCCGCACAGTGCAGGCTAAGGTCCGGTGCGAGGTCGAGGAGGGGTGGGCCCCATGGCGCACGACAAGGGGCTGGACAACGTCGCGGTGCACTGGCCCCGGACGAATCAGTACTACGACCCGGTGGCGCCCGCGGAGTTCGTCGACTTCGGCGCGATCGCCGACGAGCCGGACATCGCCGCGCCCACCGGCGCGTTAGCGCTGCACATCGCGAAGACGGGTACGGTGCGCGCGACCGCGTACACCGAGCTGGTCGACCTATTGCTGGGGCTCGACGGCGTGCTCTATGCCACCGACGCGGCCGCGGAAGACGAGGACCCGGTGATCGACCCGGACGGCTGCGCCTGGATCGCCGGCGGGCTCGAGCGCTTCGTCGAGGGTCACGACGGGTACGGCGACCTGGTCACGTTCGACACCGTGGCGAGCGTGATGCGCAACGCGGTGGCCGGCGGGCGGCTCGCCGAGCAACAGCTGCGCTGGCTGGACCACCGGCTGTCCGCGCTGCGCGACGATGCCGGCAACGCCCCGCACTGGACCTTCGCCCGTACGGAGTTGGCGGTCCTGGCCGGCTTCTACCGCCGGTGCGCCGACCGCGGCTTCGCGGTCTTCGCGGACTACTAGTCTTCGAGCGTTGATCATGAGGTTAGTGCGGGCCGGAACCGGTTCCGAGCCGCAGTAACTTCATGATCATCGCGCATTCGCGGGCTCGGGCCGGGACCGGTGCCGGCTAGCCGTAGGTGTCGCGGGGACCGCGGCCCTGGACCCGGCGCGGGCCGCGGTTCCACGATGGCGCGGCCGGACCGTGGATGTTGAGCCTTGTCACGACGTTGTGGCCCACCTCGGCTGCGATCTTCGTCAGCAGCGTCGCCGCCAGCAGCCGGAGCTGGGTCGCCCACGCCGTCGACTCGGCCTCGACGGTCAGCACGCCTGCGTCCAGCTTGACCGGCCTACTGTGTTTGGCGATGTCGGCACCGACGACCTTCTCCCAGGCGCCGAAGACGGTCGCCTCAGCCCTGGGCTTCTCCCAGCCGCGGGCCTTCATGAGCCGCTGCAGCACGTCGCCGAACAGCTGGGGATCGCGCGGGTCCGGCCCCGGGCCGGAGTAGCCCCGCAGCCGCCGCCCACCGCCGTCCTCCCCAGCGCGCCGCCGAGGGCGCGCCGCGGCCCGTCGTTTCGCCAGAGCGGCGTCCAGAACGGCTCGGGCCAACTCTGGTCCCGCGACGCCGGCCGAGCCGTCCTGCGGGCTCTCGGGGCCGCCGGGATGCGGGTCTGGCGACGGGTCCGAGGACGGGAACCGGTTCCGATGCGGGTTCGGAGTCCGCTCCGGGGACGCGGAAGGAGACGGGTCCGGGGGTGGCGAAGGTGTGGTCTCAGCCGGCACGGGTCACCGTTCCCTGGCCGACGTCGTAGCGCACCCCATACAGCGACGCCGGCACGTCCTCCGGCACCGCGCAGGTCACGATCAGCTGGGCCGCGTCGGAGACCAGCGCGGCGAGCCGGTCGCGCCGGCCCGTGTCCAGCTCGGCGAACACGTCGTCCAGCACCAGCACGGGCTCGATGCCGTCCGATCGCAGCAGGTCGTAGGCCGCGAGGCGCAGCGCCAGCGCGAACGACCACGACTCGCCGTGGCTCGCGTATCCCTTCGCGGGCAGGTCGCCCAGCGACATCGACAGATCGTCCCGGTGCGGCCCGACCAGCGTCACGCCGCGCTCGATCTCGGCCGGGCGGCGTTCGGCCAGCGACGCGAGCAGCGCCTCCTCGAGTGCGGCCCGGTCCGAGCTCAGGGACTCACCCAGACGGGACGAATAGGCGATGGTCGCCGACGCTCGCCCGGCCGCGACGGCGTCGTACGCCTTGGTCAGATGCGGTCCGAGTGCCGCGACGAGCTCCAGCCGGCCGGCGAGTAGCTCGGCGCCGTGCCGGGCCAGGTGCGTGTCCCACACCGTGAGCGTCGACAGGTCCTGTCCGCGCGTCCCGCCGACCTTGCGGGTCAGGTACGCGGTCCGGAGCAACGCGTTCCGCTGCTTGACGACACGGTCGTAGTCGGCGCGCACGCCCGCGAACCGCGGCAGCCGCGCCACCAGCAGGTCGTCGAGGTAGCGCCGCCGCTCAGCCGGGTCACCACGAACCAGCTCGAGATCCTCCGGCGCGAACAGCACCAGCCGCAACGCGCCCAGCACCTCGCGCGGGCGGCGTGCTGGCGAACGGTTCAGCCGCGCCCGGTTCGCCTTGCCCGGCACGATCTCCAGCTCGACCAGCAGCTCGCGTCCATCGTGGACGATGGCGCAGCGGATCACAGCCGACGCGGCACCGGCCCGGACCAGCGGCGCATCGGTGGCGACCCGGTGGCTGTCCAGTGTGGCCACATAGCCGAGCGCCTCGACCAGGTTGGTCTTGCCCACACCGTTCTGGCCGACCATGACGGCCACTCCCGGGTCGAGGTCGACCGCCACCCGCTCGTACGAGCGGAAGTCGGTCAACTCGACCCGGCGCACATACATGTCAGCTGACGACGGCGTGCCCGCCGAACTGCTGGCGCAGCGCGGCCACCGCCTTCATGGCGGGAGAGTCCGGCTGCCGAGACTCGAACCGGGCGAACAGCGAGGACGCGATCACATGCAGCGGCACCGCCAGCCGGACCGCCTCGTCGACCGTCCAGCGGCCCTCGCCGGTGTCCTCCGCGTAGCCCTTCAGCTTGGCCAGCTCCGGGTCCCCCTCCAGCGCACGGTCGAGGAGATCGAGCAGCCACGACTTGACGACGCTGCCCTCGCGCCAGCTCTTGATCGCGCCGGGCACGTTATCCACCCATTCCGACGCCTCGAGCAGCTCGTAGCCCTCTGCGAGGGCCTGCATCATGCCGTACTCGATGCCGTTGTGGACCATCTTGGTGTAGTGGCCGGCACCGACCGGTCCGGCGTGCACGAAGCCGTACGGGCCGGCCGGCTTGAGTGCCTCGAAGATCGGCATCGCCATGGCCACGTGATTGGCGTCGCCGCCGACCATCAGCGCGTACCCGTTCTGGCTGCCCCAGATGCCGCCGGAGACGCCGCAGTCCAGGTAGCCGATGCCCTTGGGCGCCAGCCGCGCGGCGCGCGGGGGATCGTCGGTGAACTTGGAGTTGCCGCCGTCGATGATGAGGTCGCCCGCGGACAGCAGTTCGCCCAGCTGATCGATGGTGCCCTCGGTGATGGAGCCGGCGGGCACCATGGTCCACACCACGCGGGGCGGCGTGAGCTTGTCCACCATCTCGGCCAGGCTGGCCACGTCGGAGATCTGTGGGTGGTGGTCGTAGCCGACGACCTCGTGTCCGGCGGAGCGGATGCGCTCCCGCATGTTGCCGCCCATCCGGCCGAGACCGATAAGGCCGAGCTGCATGGTGTCCCCCTCAGTCCGTGGTTACTGAGCTCAGTATCAGCGGGTTACCCGGATCGGCATGATCAGATAGCGGTAACCGGGCTGGATTTCCCCGTCCTCCGAGGCGGGCGAGATCACGGCCGGCTTGAACGCGTCGACGAAGGACAGCACGGCCAGCGGAGCGTTGAGATTCTGCAGCCCGTCGATGAGGTACTGGGGGTTGAAACCGATGGTCAGCGGCTCGCCGGTGAAAGTCGCCTCCATGGCCTCACTGGCCCGCGCCTCCTCGGTGCCGCCGGCCTCCACCACCAGGCCGTCCTCGCTGAAGCTGAGCAGCACCGGGGTGGTGCGCTCGGCGACCAGCGAGACGCGGCGGACCACCTCGACCAGCGCGGCGACCGGCACCCGGGCCTCGGCGCTGTGGGTCGCCGGGAACAGCGACCGCACCGGCGGATAGTTGGCGCCATCGAGCAGCCGACTGGTCGTGCGCCGGGTACCGCCCGCGAAGCCGATCATGCCTTCGCCCGCATTGCCCTGAGCGAGCGCGATCGTCACCGCGCCGCCGAGCGGGCCCAACGTCTTGGCCGTGTCGTTCAAGGTCCTCGCCGGTACCAGCGCGTTCAGGCTGACATCCGGATCATCCGGGTTCCACTCCATCTCCCGCATCGCGAGGCGGTAGCGGTCGGTGGCGAGCATGGCGAGATTGGATCCGTTCAGCTCCACGCGTACGCCGGTCATCATCGGCAGCGTCTCGTCGCGCCCGGCGGCGACCGCCACCTGAGCGACCGCGGCCGCGAAGGCCGCGGCATCGACGGTGCCGGCGCTGGACGGCATCTCCGGCAGCGTGGGGTAGTCCTCCACCGGCATGGTCGGGAGGGTGAACCGCGCGCTGCCGCAGACCAGTTCCAGGTGCGCACCGACGGCGGCCATGTCGACCGGCTTGGCCGGCAGCGCCTTGGTGATCTCGGCGAGCAGGCGGCCGGAGACCAGCGCGGCGCCGTCCGCGTCGGCCTGCACCTCGACGCTCACCTGGCTGGAGACCTCGTAGTCGAAGCCGGAGACATGCAGGCGGCCGTCGGTGACCCGCAGCATGACGCCGGCGAGCACCGGTACCGACGGACGGCTGGGCAGGCTCTTGGCCGTCCACGCCACGGCATCGGCGAGTGCGTCGCGCTCCACCCGGAACTTCATGCTGCCCTCCGCGTCCTTCTCCTGGTGTGCCTAACGATATGGCGCGGGCGGGGCCGGTGCGCGTCCGCCCCCGGTGCAGATTTCCCCCGGGCGGTCGGCCGGGCCGATCCACACCTTCCCCAACGCTGATGATTGATTTTGCTGTCTTAGAGAGATAACCCGTCATCTTCATCGGGGCTGTGCACAGTGTGGAGAACCGCCGTCTGCCCTGGTCACAGCGTTGTCCACCGGTGCGGTGGGTGTGGGTAACCCGGGTACAAACCGCGGTCTGCGTCCACAGTCGCCGACCCGGCGGCGGTTGTCCACCGTTGTCCACCGGCTATCCACCGGATATCCACGGGAGTTTTCCCCGGCGCTGGGGACAGCGCTGGGACGCTACCGGCCCGTCGTCCCCAGAACCTTCAACAGCCGATCCACACTCCTCCACACGACGTGGACAAGAAAGTAACGCAGCGTACCTGCGTCCGCACTTGTGGGGGAACCTCCGGCGGCGTTATCCACCGTTGGGGACAACCCCTGGGGACGACCGGTGGATAACGTTGGCACGGCGTGGCGGCGAGAATGCAAGGGCGTCCGCGGCATGGCGGGGCCGCGGCCCGACTCGCCGCAGCGTTGGGGGCCCGCTTCTTGCTTTTGGGTCCGGCGTAACGCGTACCCAAAAGCAAGGCCGGGGTGAACGGACCGCGAGCTCAGGTGTTCTGCTTGATCCGGTTGGTCAGCTCGGCGATCTGGTTGTAGAGCGACCGGCGCTCGGCCATGTGCTGGCGGATCTTGCGATCGGCGTGCATGACCGTGGTGTGGTCGCGGCCCCCGAACGCCTGCCCGATGCGGGGCAGCGACAGATCGGTGAGCTCGCGGCAGAGGTACATGGCGACCTGGCGCGCGTTGACCAGCACCCGCGACCGGGAGTGTCCCCGAAGGTCCTCGAGGCTCACCCCGAAGTAGTCGGCGGTGGACACCATGATCTGGTCGGCGGTGATCTCCGGGCCGGCGCCGTCCGGCATGAAGTCGCGAAGGACCTCCTCGGCCAGCGACAGCTGCACCGGCGATCGGGTCAGGCTGGCGAACGCCGTCACCCGGATAAGGGCACCTTCGAGTTCGCGGATCGAGTTCGAGACGCGCGACGCGATGAACTCGAGGACCTCGTCGGGGGCGAACATGCGCTCCTGGGCGGCCTTCTTCTGCAGGATCGCGATGCGGGTCTCGAGGTCCGGCGGCTGGATGTCGGCGAGCAGGCCCCACTCGAAGCGGGTACGCATCCGGTCTTCCAGCGTGGCGAGCTGCCGCGGCGACCGGTCCGAGCTGATCACGATCTGCTTGTTCGCGTTGTGCAGCGTGTTGAACGTGTGGAAGAACTCTTCCTGGGTCCGTTCGCGGTTCTCCAGGAACTGGATGTCGTCGATCAGCAGGATGTCGACGTCGCGATAGCGCCGCTGGAAGGCCTGCGTCTTGTCGTCGCGCAGGGAGTTGATGAAGTCGTTCGTGAACTCCTCGGTGGACACGTAGCGCACCGCCCGGGCGTGGCCCAGCGTCGTGGCGTAGTGGCCGATCGCGTGCAGCAGGTGCGTCTTGCCCAGCCCGGAGCTGCCGTAGATGAACAGCGGGTTGTACGCCTTCGCGGGCGACTCGGCGACCGCGACGCTGGCCGCGTGCGCGAAACGGTTCGACGAGCCGATGACGAACGTCTCGAACATGTACTTGGGGTTGAGCCGGTTGCCGTCGTTGCCGCCGGGGCGCCGCTCGGAGCCGCCTGCGGCGCGCAGATCCATGGATGCGCGGCCCGGCCCGTTGTCGCCGCTCTGGCCGTGCATGCGCAGCGTGTCGTCCGGGTGGCGCTGGTTGTCGCGCAGCTGGGACTGTTCGGTCGCCATCCGGTGGGCGCCCGACTCGTTCGGCGGTTCCTTCGGCTCCGGGGCCTTGTCGACGTGGGCCGGCGCCGGGGGTGGCGGGATCGGGGACTGCGGCAGCGGCGTCGCGAACAACGCCTCCTGGGCGTCACGGGCGCTCGACACGGAGCGGGAATACGCCCCGGCCGGTGCTGAGTGTTGAGCCGAGCCGGTGGGTGGCTGATAGATCGGCGGACCGTAGCTCGGCTGGTTCGGCGGCTCCGGCGCGGAGGTCCCATAGGCCTCCGATGCGGATGTGGCGTAGCCGTCGGGCGCCGACGTGGCGTAGCCGTCGGGCGCCGACGTGGCGTAGCCGTCGGGCGCCGACGTGGCGTAGCCCTCCGGCGGCGGAGCGCCGTAGACCGTACCCGGGCGGCCGGAGCCGTCCTCGGGCGGCCGGACCGTGACGGCGACCTGGATCGGCCGGCCGAGCCGGCGCGACAGCGCCTCGGTGATCGCTGGTCGCAGCCGCGACTCGATGACGTCGCGGGTGAAGGCGTCGGGCACCGACAGCAACGCGGTGTCCTCCACGATCGCGCGCAGCCGGGTAAGCCGCAGGTACGCACGCTGCTGCGCCGACACGATCTCGTCGGCGAGCTCGTCCGTAGCAGCGGTCCAAACCCCGCTCAGGTCGACCGTTTCGGCCACCGCCGCGCCACCCCCATCGCCGCCGGAACATCCGGTGGCCGTTGTCCGGCTTCCGCCTTTTGCCTGTCGCCGCCCTGGCGGGCGGGTCGACGGGCGCCCCCCAACCCAGCACGTCCGACGTGCTGAACGTGCACGGTGCCACCGGCTGTCCACAGGTTATGCACAACCTGTGCAAGCACCGGCGGTCGCTACCCGGCCGGATGGTCGGCAGACTTCCCGGAGCCTGTGCTGGCGCGGGAAACAGGCTCACCGTGCCGAACGATTTACCGCCTTGTCCGGTTTTGACCGATCCGAGGTGGTGTGTGAACACTGCTGTAGACCAGCAAACGGGCACGCTAACAGCGGAGTGGCCGTGCCTTCAACCGACGTCCATCCCCGTGAGCGCTCCCGGGCACCAAAAGATTCACCGGTCGCGCAGAAAGACCAGTGTCGGCGGCGTACGGGTCATCGTATCGCCGGGCCGACGGGTAAGATGATTGACCACTGCTTGTGCCCTGCGTAGGGCCGAGCGGTTGCTCTGCCGCGCTCTGGTAAAGTGGCGTTCTCGCTGTCGATGCCCCTGGGGCGTAGTTCGAAGACGGAGTTTCTGACGTGAGCAAGCGCACCTACCAGCCGAACAACCGTCGGCGCGCGAAGACCCACGGTTTCCGGCTGCGCATGCGCACCCGGGCGGGCCGTGCGATCCTCTCCGCTCGCCGCGCCAAGGGCCGCGACAAGCTGTCGGCATGAGCCGACGCTGGTCGGGGCGGAATGCCAGGTAGTCATGCTGGCCGCGGCGCAGCGACTGCGGCGTAGCAGCGACTTCGCCGCAGCGGTTCGAGGCGGTCGCCGTGTCGGCCGCGGCACCGTGGTCGTCCATCTGCTTCTCGATGAGCCGGCGCACGCCTCTCCGGCGCGCGCCGGCTTCGTCGTGTCCAAGGCCGTCGGCAACGCGGTGGTCCGCAACAAGGTCCGCCGGCGCCTGCGCCACCTGGTCCGGCCGCGGCTCGGCTCGTTGCCGCCCGGATCGCTGCTCGTGGTCCGGGCGCTCCCCGGGGCCGCGTCCGCCGCGTACGACTCCGTCGGTGCCGACCTCGACGCGGCCCTGGCGGCCGCTCGCAACCCGCGGCGGCCGCGATGAGCGTGGTCGCCCGAGTGCTGATTGCTGCGATCGTCGCGTACCGTCGTTATGTGAGCCCGGCGTTGCCGGCTCGCTGCCGGTTCTATCCCTCGTGCAGCGCGTACGCCCAGGAGGCCCTGACGCGGCACGGCGCGGTACGAGGGACAGCCCTGACGATCTGGCGGCTCCTTCGCTGCCAACCCTTCCACCCTGGTGGGTTCGACCCGGTGCCTGACACGATCCGTCACCGTCCTGCCGATGTGACTGGAGCTTGAATTGAGTCTCGACTGGATCTACTACGCGATTTCGTGGATCCTTCTGCGCTGGCACGACCTGTGGGCCGCGATTGGCATCCCCGAGGAGCGGTTCCTCGGTACCAACTGGACCTGGGTCCTGGCCATCGTCTTCCTGGTGGTGACGGTCCGCATCATCCTGTTCCCGATCTTCGTCAAGCAGATCAAGTCCCAACGGGCGATGCAGGCGCTGCAGCCCAAGGTCAAGGAACTGCAGGAGAAGCACAAGGGTGACCGGGAGACGCTCCAGAAGGAAATGATGGAGCTGTACAAGACCGAGAAGGCCAACCCGCTGATGGGTTGTCTCCCGATGTTCTTGCAGATCCCCGTCTTCCTCGGTCTGTTCCACGTGCTGCGCCGGCTGAACCCGGCCAACACCCAGACCACGCTGTACGGCTGGACCACCGAGCAGTTCCACGAGGCCACCAGGGCGTCTCTGTTCACAGCGCCCCTGCCGTCGAAGTTCGGATCCTCGGCCGCCGAGCTCGCCGCCCTGCAGGCGAACGGCACCGCCGTCAAGATCATCGCGGGCATCCTCGTCCTGATCATGATGACGACGACGTACCTGACGAGCCGCCAGATGATCCTCAAGACCGGCTGGGCCGAGGACCCGCAGCAGAAGATGATCCAGCGGCTGATGCTCTACGGCATTCCGCTCTCCCTGCTGGTCTCCGGCGCGCTGTTCCCGATCGGTGTGATCATCTACTGGGTCACGAACAACCTCTTCACGCTGGCCCAGCAGCAGTGGGTGTTGCGGAAGTTCCCGCCCCCGCAGATGGCCGGCACCAAGGCCCCGACGGCGCGCCCGGCGAGCAAGTCGACCACCGCAAAGAAGGCCTCGGCCGACGGCAGCACCAAGAACCCGGTGCAGCCGAGCCGTGTCGGAGGGCTGTTCGGCCGCGGCAAGACCGCCCCCGAGCCGCCGAGCCCGGTGGTCGACACCAAGGCCCTCGCGCCGAGGCCAGGGGCCAAGCCGGTGAACCCCAAGAAGGGCGCCAGACCAGCGAATAAGCCTCAGGGATGACCGCCGCCCGGGCCCAACCGGGGCCCGGGCGCTCTCCTGCCGCAGACCCTCCCCACGCCGGGTTCGGACAGCCTCGGCGCGGGAAACAGCGGACCGAGCAGGTCCGGCCCGATTGAGTACGGAGATGAGACCGTGACCGACACCAGCACTCCCGCTTCTCCCGAATCCTCACAGGTTGACCCGTCCGACCCGGAGCTCAACGGTTCCGTGTCCGACGAGTCGGACGCGCCTGGCTACTCCGGCGACGCTGGCGCCGGCTCCGGCTTGGGCTCGGATGCCGGCTCGGGCTTGGGTTCGGGCCCGGATGCCGGCTCGGGCGCCGGCTTGAGTTCGGGCTCGGATGCCGGCTTGGCTTCGGGCTCGGGCGCCGGCTTGGGCTTGGGCTCGGGCTCGGATGCCGGCTCGGGTGCCGGCTTGGGTTCGGGCTCGGATGCCGGCTCGGGCGCCGGCTCGAGTGCCGGCTCCGGCGACG
>JBKOWB010000280.1:0-9272 GCA_046724195.1 Actinomycetota bacterium | reverse complement strand
GATCCAGTCCTCGCATGCCTTCGGCCCAACGTCGGGGCCGCAGTGCGTTGGATCGGCCGGCCCGGTGAAGACCTTGCCGGCGGCCGTGACGGTCTGGTTCTGCAGGATCCAGGCGCCGTCGATGTGCGCCTGGGCCACGATCCGCATGTCGCCGTTGGGGCCGATGCCGAGCTCCTCAATGCCCTTGCCGAGGTCCAGGTTCGTGGTGAGGTGCTTCGCCGGCAGCAGGTGGGCGCGTACCCAGAGGATCATCGCGCCGACGGCCGCGGCGTACACGGCGAGCGTGACGGCCATCGCGGGCACGGTCCGGCGGATCAGGATGCCCGCAGCCACGCCGAGAACGAACGCGAACGCCGCGTACCCGATCGGCACGACGCCGCGCGCGCCGAACAGCAGCGGGGTCAGGCGGTTCAGCACGTTCTCGTCGATCCGGTACGACGACCACCACACGATCAGGCTGAGTACGCCCGCGAACGCCATGCTCGCTGTGCCTAGGATGCCGAGCTTGACGGCGACCCAGCGATCTCGGGTCACCGACTGGTTCCAGGCCAGCTGGTGCGTGCCCGCCTCCAGCTCGCGGGCCACCAGCGGGGCGCCCCAGAAGACGCCGACCAGCGGCGGCACCAGGTAGAGCAGTGCGGTGCCCACGATGAAGAGCACTATCGTCCGGCCGTTGTCCGTCGCGTGCGCGAAGTTGGTGAGTGCCGCGCAGTCGCCAGTGGCCGGGCAGTTCGAGGCACCGCTGTCGGTCCATGCGTGCGCGATCATGAGGCCGTTGATCGCCAGTGCGATCGCGGCGGCCA
The DNA here is from genome assembly GCA_046724195.1 of Actinomycetota bacterium. Lineage (GTDB taxonomy): Bacteria > Actinomycetota > Actinomycetes > Mycobacteriales > Micromonosporaceae > Actinoplanes. Next base: position 8,469 of record JBKOWB010000280.1, on the reverse strand, counting down.
CCAGCGTGACGGCGCCGACGATCGCCTGCGTACGGAACTGCCGGTAGGTCAACCAGATCATCGGGCCATCTCCTCCCGCCGGGGCGCAGGCACCGCGGCCTTCGCCATGTACGCCAGGACCAGGTCTTCCAGGTCGAGTCGCTCGCTGTTCCATACGCCGTCGTCGATCGGCGTCTCGCTGCGCACGATCAGCGTGCTCTGCCGGTCGGTGTGGCTCGCCAGGATGACCGTCGCGCCGGCCGGCAGCACCTCGGGGTCCCGGCGCAGCCCGATGAGTCGCGGATGCGTGGCCAGCAGCTCGTCGACGTCGCCGGCCACCAGGACTCGTGAGTCGGCCAGCACGATCAGGTAGTCACAGACCCGCTCGAGGTCGGCGACCAGGTGCGAGGAGAGGATGACGCTCGCGCCGGACTCGGCCGTGAACTCCATCAGGTTCTGCAGAAACTCGCGCCGGGCCAGCGGGTCGAGGCTGGCCACCGGTTCGTCGAGGACCAGCAGCTCGGGCCGCTTCGCCACGGCCAGGGTCAGCGCGAGCTGGGCTCGCTGACCGCCGGACAGCTTGCCGGCGGGGCGTTTGCGGTCGAGGCCGAGCCGGTCGATGCGCCGCTGGGCGACGGCGTCGTCCCAGCGGGGGTTGAGGTGGGCGCCGAACCGGAGATGGTCGGCCACGGTCAGGTTCGCGTACGTCGGGGTGTCCTGGGCGACGTAGCCCACCTTGGCCAGCTGATCGGGGCCGGACGCGGGACGCCCGCCCAGCACCTCGATGCTGCCGTCGGTCGGCCGGAGCATCCCCACGGCCAGCTTCAGCAGGGTGGTCTTGCCGGCGCCGTTCGGCCCGACCAGGCCCACGACCCGCCCCGACGGGATGTCCAGCGTGCAATCGGTCAATGCAGGCTGGCGGCCGTATCGCTTGGTCAGTCCCCGTGCCTGTAGTACGTCGGTCTTGTCTTCTCCTCGGCAAGCGCGTGGAACGTCGTGACGAACAGGGCCTCGATGCTCTCGTTGTCGAGCCCGGCGGCGCGGGCCCGGGCGAGCCAGCGCCGCAGTTCCGAGCGCAGCGGTCCGTGTGCGGCCGTCGTCTCGTCGGTGAGCGTGCGCGTGACGAAGGTGCCGAGGCCGGGTCGCGGCGACACCAGGCCCTCGTGCTCTAGCTCGCGATACGCCTTCAGCACCGTGTTCGGGTTGATGGCCACCTTCGCCACCACTTCCTTGACGGTAGGCAGCTGGTCGCCCTCGGACAGCAGTCCGAGGCGCATCGCTCGTCGCACCTGCTGGATGAGCTGCATGTACGGGGCGACGCCGGATCGCGTCTCCAGGTGGAACTCGATCACCTCAGAGCCTCTGCCAATCAACTAGGTTACTAGCACAATAGCGCTATGCCCTTCCGGCGTGTCAAGAGCGGCACGAGTCGACCACGCGCGGTCCCGATCACGGCCCGACGGCAGCGCGGCGTACGTGGCGGATGGCAACTGGTGAGCGCGCCCCCCATGCGGCCAGGCAGGGGCGTACCGTGCCGATGTGCTGGTCATGAGGCTCGGGGCGCGCGACCGCTCGACCGGGCGGTTGTTCCTGGCGTATGCCGCGGCAAGCCTGGTGCCGGTGCTGCTGCTGGGCCTGGTGTTGTCATTCGCGCTGGCCGGCGAGGCCCGCAACCGCGGGTTGGCCGAGGGGCGCGCGGCGGCCGCCCTGGTGGCGGGGATGACGATCGAGCCGCAGCCTCGCGGCGCCGTTGTCCGCCACGGAACTGACCGTCCTACGCCGCGTGACCGACAGGGCCGTCGGCGACGGGCACGTGGTGCGGCTGCGGTTACGCGACCCCTCCGGCCGGGTGGTGTTCTCCGACGACGGCTCGGGGTTCGGCGGTGAGGTCGAGGACGAGGTCGTCGATGCCGCGCATGGCAAGGTGGTCTCGGTCCTGACGCGCCTGAACACCGATCTCAACGACACCGGACCGGCCGGCGAGCGCGTGGTGGAGGTCTACCTCCCGCTGGCGGTGGCCGGGAACCTGGTCGGCGTACTGGAGATCTACCTTCCGTACGCCCCGATCGAGGCGGACGTAACCGCCGGCCTTCGTACGCTCTATCTGGTTCTGGGCGTCGGCCTGGCCACGCTCTGGGCGATCCTGGCCGCGGTCTCCGCGTCCACCATGCGCCGCTTGCGGCGCGCGGCCGACCGGAACGCCTACCTCGCCGACCACGACACCTTGACCGCGCTGCCGAATCGGGCGCTGTTCCAGCGGCGCGCGGCGGCCGCGATAGACGCGGCCCGGCGCGGCGGCTCTGCGGCGATCGTGGTGGCCGACCTCGACCGCTTCAAAGAGGTCAACGACACGCTCGGGCACCACAATGGGGACGCGCTGTTGCGCGAGCTCGGCGCGCGGCTCGCCGTGCACGTGCGCGCAGGCGACACCGTGGCCCGGCTGGGCGGGGACGAGTTCGGGCTGGTGCTGCCGTCGATCACCGAGGATGAGGTGCGGGCGCTGCTGGATCGGCTGCGGACCATGCTGGAAGAGGAGGTCCTGGTCGGCGCGCTGCCACTGTCGGCGGAGGCGAGCTTCGGGTACGCGTTGGCTCCCGCGGACGGTACCGACGTGGACACCGTGCTGCGCCGCGCCGACGTGGCGATGTACCTGGCCAAGGGCAGCCGCACCGGGCAGGCGCGTTACGACAGCGTCCGCGACCACTACGACGCGAGCAAGCTCGCGCTGGTCGCGGAGCTGCGCCGGGCCATCGAGGGCAACGAGCTGGTATTGCACTACCAACCCAAGGCCACCTTGCGTACGGGCCGGGTCTGCGCCGTCGAAGCACTGGTCCGCTGGCAGCACCCGGAGCGCGGGCTGCTGCCGCCGGACGATTTCCTGCCGGTAGCCGAGCAGACCGGCCTGATCGAGCCGCTCACGCGCTGGGTCCTGCGCACGGCGCTGGAAGAGGTACGCGGCTGGGGCGAGCGGTTCGGTGAGCTGACCATGGCGGTCAACGTGTCCGCGCGCAGCCTCGCCCGCCCGGACTTCGCCGACACCGTGCTGGGCGCGCTGCAGCAGGTCGGGGTGCTACCGCACCGGCTGGTCGTCGAGATCACCGAGACCGCGCTGCTCGCCGATCCCGAGACGGCCGCCGGGGTACTGACCAGGATCTCGGCCGCGGGGGTACGGGTGAGCATCGACGACTTCGGCCGGGGACAGACCTCGCTCGGCTACCTGTCCAGGTTGCCGTTGCACGAGCTGAAGATCGACAAGAGCTTCGTAGCGGACCTGCCGGACAACGCCGGCCATGCCGCGATCGTGCGGTCCATCGTGGAACTGGGACACAACCTCGGCCTGCACGTGGTGGCCGAGGGCGTCGACACCGAGGAGATCGTCGGCGTCCTCGTGGCGGTCGACTGCGACGTCGCGCAGGGGCACCTGCTCGCCCGTCCGATGCCGCCGGACGAGCTTCCGGAATGGCTGGCAGCGCACCGTGCCGGCGTCCCGGCCGTCGCGAAGAACTAGCGGTCGTGGCCTGTGCCACTACGCTCGGGGTCATGTCGCAGGAACAGGTTCCGGGCGGCGAGCCGCTGCTGGCCGCGTTACTTGCCGCGCTGACGGAAGCGGAGGCGCTTCTTCGGGAGCGGGGGGACACCCACTGGGCGGATTGGCTGGAGCGCGACCGGGCGCGTATCGCGCGAGGTGACGCGTACGGCCTCGATCATGTGAAGCAGGCGTTCGGCGGCATGGGCAGCATCAACGACGACTACCCGCCGGACGACGACGAGATCGGAGCGCGGCTCGGCAAGATCTACGTCCTGGCTGCGCAACTTCTGGCCCAGCGGCAACATTCCGGCGGCCGCGCGGTCATGTAGAGATCTCACGGCCCAGCAGCGAGCCGGATGGCGTCTTCGACGATGCGCGCCGCCGCCGGGCGCCGTCTCGGCATCCGGGCGGTCAGCACACGCCGGGTCTCGCGTGGCCCGCCGCGAACCGGCAAGGCCCGGACCCCTTCCGGTACGACCGGCAGCATCGCACCGGGAATCGTCGTCAGACCACAGCCGGCCGCCACCAGCCGCAACCTGGCCAGCCAGTCGCGGGAAAGACCACGGGGATTCCGGCCGGCATGTCCGGCATCAGCGTCATGCGCGACTCGCTATAGGCACCGGAATGCGGCCGCCGCCTACCCGCCGTCACGCCCGACCCACCCGGCCGCCTAGGGGGAAGATCCGTGGTGTGCTAGCGCCACCGATCTTCCGCGCAGTCAAGTCGCCGGCCGCTGGCGGCGAGGTCTGGCATCACCGTGACCGGCTAACTCTAAATATATAGAGTTAGTACGTGACCCGTTCCCGGCGTCCCTCCGCCCAGACCACGGCAGTCCTCCAGGCATTGGCCGAGAAGCCGACCGCCTGGCGGTACGGCTACCAGCTATGCCAGCAGCTGGACATCAAGCCCGGCTCGCTTTACCCGATCCTGATGCGACTCACCGACCGGGGCCTGCTGGAGACCACCTGGGATACCGACGTGCCCGCCGGCCGGCCACCGCGCCACCTGTACCGGCTGACCGGCTCCGGCCGGGCGCTGGCCACTGAGCTCGCCGCCGCCGCCGCCACCGCCACCGCGACGGCGACCCGACGGTCCGGCGCCCGTCACGCCGTCCCGAACGATCCGTCCTAAGGCGTCCACATCCGGCTGATCCCGCCAACCTCGCACAGGCCGTTATTACATCTCATGCGATTCCGCGGGTGTCACCTCCTCGGGCCGCCGATCGGGGCGCAGGCCGCGCCAGGACGAATGGCGCAGCCGGCCGTCCGGCGTCCAGCTGCGGTACTCCACCTCTCCGACGATCTCCGGCTCGACCCATTCGGCGTCGCGCGCGTCGCGCCTCGGGACGTCCGGCGCCGGCGGCGTGTCCCGGCGCAGCGGCGCGAGCCGCTCCTGCAGGTCGCGCAGCATCGCGTCGGTGAAGCCGGTGCCGACGCCGCCAGCGAACGACAGTGCCCCGGCGCGCCGCACGGCGACCAGCAAGGCGCCGATGGTCCCGGCGCGGCGACCCTCGCCGGGCTTGTAGCCGATGATCACGACCTCCTGGGTACGGATGAACGGCGCTTTGATCCAGTCCGGGGACCGGTGTCCCGGCAGGTACGGCGACGTCAGCCGCTTCGCGACCACGCCCTCGAGGCCGCCCTCGCGGGCCGCCGCGGTCACCCGGTCGGGACTGTTCTCGACGAAGTTCTCCGGCACCCGGATCGGGCCGCGCGCCAGGTCCAGCCCGACCAGCAGCTCGCGGCGCCGCTCGTAGGGCTGGTCCAGCGTCAGCTTGCCATCGAGGCCGAGCAGGTCGAACACGTTGTAGGCGAGCGGGAAGCCGGCGACCAACGCCGGTGTGGGCTCGCGCACGTTCATCCGCCGCTGCAGCCGGGAGAACGACGGCCGGCCAGCGGAGTCCGGCGCGACGATCTCGCCGTCCAGGATCGCGGGCCGCCCGCCGAGCTCAGCGGCGGCCGCGGCGATGTCCGGGTACGAGAGCGTCACGTCGCGCTCGTTGCGGCTCATCACCCGGACGCCGTCCGGCTGGACGTAGACGACGGCCCGGACGCCGTCCCACTTGTACTCGTACGCCCAGCCGCCGCCGGTGGGCAGCGTGCCCAGCGTCGCCAGCATCGGCGGGATGGGCTCGGGAAAAGCGGTCGCGGCCGTCACTCGATCATTGACCCCCGCCGGCCGGCACGGGTCAAGCCGGGGGCCCCGAGCGCTACGGTGGAACCATGAGTCAGGAAACCGAGAAGGCCATCCTCGCCGGGGGGTGCTTCTGGGGAATGCAGGACCTCATCCGCAAGCGCCCAGGCGTGCTCGGCACGCGGGTCGGCTACACCGGCGGCGACGTGCCCAACGCGACCTACCACCACCACGGCACGCACGCGGAGGCCATCGAGATCACCTTCGACCCCGCCCGGACCTCGTACCGGGAACTGCTCGAGTTCTTCTTCCAGATCCACGACCCGACCACGAAGAACCGGCAGGGCAACGACATCGGCACCAGCTACCGGTCGGCCATCTTCTACACCGACGACGCTCAGAAGCGGGTCGCCGAGGACACCATCGCCGACGTGGACGCGTCGGGCCTATGGCCGGGCAAGGTCGTCACCGAGGTTTCGCCGGCCGGGCCGTTCTGGGAGGCCGAACCCGAGCACCAGGACTACCTCGAGCGGATCCCCGACGGCTACACCTGCCATTTCGTACGGCCCGGGTGGAAGCTGCCGCGCCGCGCGGAGCGCGTCACACCATCGTGAGTAGCCCGTTGGTCAGCGCCGCCGCGGTCAGGTGCCGGTAGCCGACCGAGTCGAACGCGACGACCAGCTCGTGCTCGTCGCGCGAGAGCAGGACGCCGCGGCCCCAGAGCCGGTGCCGCACCGGTACGCCCGCGGGCAGTGACGTCTCCGCGGTCCGGCGCGCCGGCGCCGGCGAGGTATCGTTGTCGCAGGCCGCGCAGGGCGGCTCGTAGTGCTCGCCGAAGTAGCCGAGCAGCTCGGAGCGCCGGCAGCGGGTCGTCTCCGCGTACTGGCGGGCGGCCTCGATCCGGCTGGTGAGGATCGCCTGCCGCCGGCTACCCGCCGCGGCCACCCGGGTGAACACGTCCGGCGGCATGCGCGGCGGGACCGTCACAGCGTTGTTGCCGTCGGCCCGCAACACCTGCAGTTCCAGCAGTTCGTCGACCACGCGCTCGACGCCCTGGCGGCTCACCTTGCTGGCCTCGGCGAGCTCGCGCAGCGTGATCCGGCCGGACGCGGCCTCGATCGCGTCGACGACGGCGTGCACCGAGGCGTCGCCCATCTTGGACTTGGCGGCTAGCAGGCGCGGGATCCGCACCGTGCGCGGGTCGTAGACCACGACCGCGTGGGCCGGCCGGCCGTCCCGCCCGGCGCGCCCGATCTCCTGGTAATACTCGTCGAGGCTGCCGGGCATGCCCGCGTGCACCACGGTCCGTACGTCCGGCTTGTCGATCCCCATCCCGAACGCGCTGGTCGCCACCACGGCATCCAGCGCGCCCGAGAAGAACGCGTCCTGGATGTCGCCGCGCCTCGCGGCCGGCAACCCGGCGTGATACGGCGCGACCCGGTACGCGTCCAGCCGGAGCCGCTCGGCCAGGCTTTCGCAGCGGGCGTGCGTCAGCGCGTACACCAGCGTCGGTCCGTCGTGCGCCAGCACGACCTCGACGGTTCGGTCGTCGATCGCTTGCGCTTCGGGCAGTCCGTGACGGGTACGGCGGACCGCGAGGTGGATGTTCGGCCGGTCGAAGTCGGCGACGATGACGTCCGGATCGGTCATGTGCAGCTGCCGGGTGATGTCGGCCTGCACGGGCGGCGCAGCCGTCGCGGTGAGCGCGAGCACCGGGGGCCGGCCGACCGCCCGGATCACGTCCGCGAGGCGCAGGTACTCCGGACGGAAGTCGTGACCCCACTCGCTGACGAGGTGCGCCTCGTCGACGGCGACGAGCGTCACCGGTCGCGGGCTGCCGACGATCTCGCCGAGCGTCTCGGCGTTGGCCAGTTGTTCCGGGCCGAGCATGACGAAGTCGACATCGCCGGTACGCAGCGCGTCCAGGGCCGCGACGCGCTCCGCGTGATGCTGCGTCGAGTTGAGCATGACCGCGGGGAGGGAGCCGCGCGCGATCAGGGACCGGAGCTGGTCGCGCTGCAACGCGATGAGCGGCGACACCACCACGGTGAGGCCGCCGAGAAGGAGCCCGCCGACCTGGTAGATGGCGCTCTTGCCGCTGCCGGTGGGCAGCACCGCGAGTGTGTCGCGGCCCGCGCCGATCGCCCCGAGCGCCCGCCGCTGGGACGGCCGCAGCGAGAAGCCGAGGACCGATTCGGCGATCCGGTCTGCCGCGGCGGTGTCCGTCATCGGCTCAATTCTGCCTCAAGCCCAACCGCCTCTCGCGACGATCGCGTCTCACCGCCGAGAATGGCCGGCATGGACCTGGAGACGGCGTATGGCAAGCTGGCCTTGCTCGATCCGGAGATAGGACGGCTGGTCGAACGCCTCGGCCGGCCGGACCCGTTCTCGTTCAGCCCCATCCTGAGCCGGGTCGGCGAGGACCGCTTCCGGGCGCTGATGCTGTCGATCACCAGCCAGCAGATCTCCTCCGCGGCGGCCTGGGCGATCTTCGATCGGGTGATCGCGGCGCTCGACGGCCGGCCAGACCCGTCTTCCGTGCTGGCGCTGGGACCCGAGCGCCTGCTCACGCTGGGCCTCTCGCACGCCAAGGTGCTCGCGGTCATCGACCTTGCCACTGCGGTCGAGACCGGCCGGGTCGACCTGGACCGCCTGCCGCACGACGACGAGGCCGCGATCGCGCTGCTGAGCACGATCCGCGGCATCGGGCGCTGGTCGGCCGAGGTCTTCCTGATCCTGCAGCTGCGCCGGCCGGACATCCTGCCGGCCGGGGATCTGGGCATCCGGAAGGCGATCGCGCGGGTGTGGCACCTGCCGGAGATCCCCAC
>JBKOWB010000033.1:0-7070 GCA_046724195.1 Actinomycetota bacterium | reverse complement strand
AGCACATCCTCAACCGGCTGAACGCGGCCGAGGCGTTCGAGACGTTCCTGCAGACCAAGTACGTGGGCCAGAAGCGGTTCTCGCTCGAGGGCGGCGAGTCGCTGATCCCGCTGCTCGACGAGGTATTGCAGGCGTCCGCCGAGTCCGGCCTCGACGAGATGGTCATCGGCATGGCCCACCGTGGCCGGCTCAACGTGCTCGCGAACATCGTCGGCAAGCCGTACGAGAAGATCTTCAACGAGTTCGAGGGCCAGATGGACCCGAGGTCCTCGCACGGCTCGGGCGACGTGAAGTACCACCTTGGCCAGACCGGTAAGTACACGACGCCGGACGGCGAGCACTCGACGACGGTGAGCGTGGTCGCCAACCCGTCGCACCTGGAGGCCGTCGACCCGGTGCTCGAGGGCATCGTGCGGGCCAAGCAGGACCGCCTCGACCTCGGCCTGCACGGCTTCACGGTGTTGCCCCTGCTGGTCCACGGCGACGCCGCGTTCGCCGGCCAGGGCGTGGTCGCCGAGACGTTGAACCTGTCCCAGCTGCGCGGCTACCGTACCGGCGGCACGGTGCACGTGGTGGTCAACAACCAGGTCGGTTTCACCACGGCCCCCGAGTACAGCCGCTCGTCGCTGTACTCGACGGACGTGGCGCGGATGATCCAAGCGCCGATCTTCCACGTGAACGGCGACGACCCCGAGGCCGTCGTGCGGGTGGCCCGGCTGGCGTTCGAGTACCGCCAGGCGTTCAACAAGGATGTGGTCATCGACCTGGTCTGCTACCGGCGTCGCGGCCACAACGAGGGTGACGACCCGTCCATGACCAACCCGCGGATGTACAAGATCATCGACACCAAGCGCAGCGTCCGCAAGCTCTACACCGAGGAGCTGATCGGTCGCGGCGATCTCACCCTGGACGACGCCCAGGAGCAGTTGCGCGACTACCAGCAGCAGCTCGAGCAGGTCTTCAAGGCCACCCGCGACTCGGCCGGCTCGCCGCCGCGGCCGCGGCCCATATCCGCGGAGCCGGAGCCGCAGGTGGACACGGCCATCGACGCGGCCGCCGTGCGGGCGGTCGGCCAGGCACATGTCGAACTGCCCGAGGGGTTCACCCCGCACAAGCGGGTCCAGCAGTTGCTCGAGCGCCGCGCCAAGATGTCCGCCGAGGGTGGCATCGACTGGGGCTTCGGCGAGCTGATCGCGTTCGGCTCGCTGCTGCAACAGGGCGTCACCGTCCGCCTGGCGGGTCAGGACTCGCGGCGCGGCACGTTCACGTCGCGGCACGCGTCGATCGTCGACTCGCAGACCGGCAAGGACTTCCTACCGGTGTCCACGCTGGCCACCGGCAACGCCCGGTTCTTCGTCCACGACTCGCTGCTCAGCGAGTACGCGGCCATGGGCTTCGAATACGGCTACTCGGTGGAGAACCCCGACGCGCTGGTGCTGTGGGAGGCGCAGTTCGGCGACTTCGCCAACGGCGCGCAGTCGATCGTGGACGAGTTCATCTCGTCGGGGGAGGTGAAGTGGGGCCAGCCGTCGTCGCTGGTGCTGCTGCTCCCGCACGGGCAGGAGGGCCAGGGACCGGACCACTCGTCCGGCCGTCTCGAGCGGTTCCTGCAGATGTGCGCGCAGGACAACATGCGAGTGGCCAACCCGACCACGCCGGCGAACTACTTCCACCTGCTTCGCCGGCAGGCGTTGTCCAGCAAGCGGAAGCCGCTCGTGGTGTTCACGCCGAAGTCGCTGCTGCGGCACCGGCTGGCGGTCTCGTCTGTCGCCGACTTCACCCAGGGCACGTTCCAGCCGGTGCTGGGCGACTCCGGGATCAACGGCAACCCGCTACAGCCCGAGGCCGTCAAGCGGGTGCTGCTCTGTTCCGGCAAGGTCTTCTACGACCTCTACCAGGCGCGGGCCGAGCGCGACGTCACCGACACCGCGATCATCCGGATGGAGCAGCTCTACCCGCTGCCCGTGGAGGAGCTCAAGGCGGTGCTGGCGCAATACCCGAACGCCGAGGACTTCGCCTGGGTGCAGGAGGAGCCGGCCAACCAGGGCGCGTGGTCGTTCGTGGCGCTGAACCTCCTCGAGCATCTCGAAGGGGTGCGGCTGCGCCGCATTTCCCGGCCCGCGGCCGCGGCCCCCGCGGTGGGCTCGGCGAAGCTGCACGAGGCCGAGCAGGCGGCGCTCATCGAGGCGGCGCTCCCCCGGCCGTAACGATTTGCTAGAACTGGGGCGCCCCGCCGCGACGGCGGGGCGCCTTCTCAACCTGGGAGAACGCGTGTACTTCACGGACCGTGGCATCGAGGAGTTGGTCGAGCGGCGCGGCGAGGAAACCGTGACGCTCGAGTGGGTCGGCGAGCAGCTGCGCACCTTCGTAGACGCTCACCCTGAGTTCGAGACGCCGATCGAGCGCTTCGCGACGTGGCTGGCCCGCGACGACGAGGACGATGAGGAGTAGCGGGGCCGGCGCCCGGGCGCATATCTGGACGCCCTGCTGGGCTGAGATCCGCGTACCGCGCCGGTAGGTTGAGGGCGTGGCGCGGAGCGTGTACGTCGCCGGCCTCGGGCCGGGTGTCGGCAAGGGGACGGTGGCACTCGGCCTCGTTGAGTTGCTGTCCCGGCAGGTCGCCCGGATCGGAGTGTTCCGGCCGCTGGTGAACGGCGCGGAGGAGGACCCACTCCTCACGTTGCTGACGAAGCGCTACCCGCTCGTCGCGCCCTACGAGGACTCGTACGGCGTGACCACCGCCGAGGCTTTGACAATGGTTTCCGACGGGCGGCGCGAGGAGCTGATCTCCAGGATCGTGGAGCGCTACCGCGAGGTGGAGCGGCGGTGCAGCTCGGTCGTGGTGATCGGCAGCGATTTCGCGGACGGGCACCACCATCAGGACGGGCGCGACGAGATGCCACGGGAGCTGGCGTTCAATGCCCGGCTGGCCACCGAGTTCGGCAGCGTCATGGTGCCGGTGGTCAGCGGCGGGGGCCGGACCAGCGAGTCGCTCGGCAGTGCGGCGCGCAGCGCGTACCACTCGCTAGTCGATCTTGGGGCGACGGTCCTGGCCGTGATCGCGAACCGGGTGCCGGACGGCGTGGTGCTGCCGGCCGGCCTGCCGGTCCCGGCCTGGGCGGTCCCGGAGGTGCCGGCCGTGGCCGCACCGACGGTGGCGGAGGTCGCGGCGGCGCTGGAGGCGACGATAGTGATGGGCGGTTCCGCCGCGCTCGATCGCGACGTGCTGGAGTACGTCGTCGGCGGCGCGCACGTGCCCGCCGTGCTCGACCATCTCGTCGACGGCGCGTTGCTGATCACGCCCGGCGACCGAGCCGACGTGCTGGTCGCGGCGAGCGCGGCGCACGCGGCCGGCAACGTCACGCTGGCCGGCATGGTGCTGACGATCGGCGAGTTCCCCGACCCACGCGCGGTACGGGTGATCGAGCGCCTCAACACCGGGCTCGCCATGCTCGTCGTGCCGACCAACAGCTACCAGACGATCTCAGCGGCCGGCCGGATCGAGGCGACGCTGAGCACGAACACCCCCCGCAAGATCGAGGCTGCGCTGGGCGCGTTCGAGTCGCATGTGGACACCGCGGAGCTGACCCGGCTGCTCGATGTGGCGCGGTCCAGTCGGGTGACACCGTTGATGTTCGAGAACGACCTGATCGACCGCGCCCGCGCCGACAAGCGGCATCTCGTACTGCCCGAGGGCACCGAGGAGCGGATCCTGCGGGCCACCGAGACGCTTCTGCGCCGCGGCGTCGCCGACCTGACGTTGCTCGGCGATCCGGCCGAGATCACCCGGCGGGCGCGCGAGATCGGCGTCGAGATCGGCGCGGCCCGGCTGGTCGACCCGGCGACCAGCGACTGGCGCCACGACTTCGCCGGACGGTACGCGGACATGCGCAAGCACCGGGCCGTCACGTTGGACCTGGCGTACGACGTGGTCCGCGACGTCAACTACTTCGGCACGATGATGGTGGCGTCGGGGCTGGCCGACGGCATGGTCTCCGGCGCCAACCACACCACGGCCGCGACGATCCGGCCCGCGTTCGAGATCATCAAGACCGTACCCGGGGTGAGCGTCGCGTCCAGCGTCTTCTTCATGCTGCTCGCCGACCGCGTCCTGGTGTACGGCGACTGTGCCGTCAACCCCGACCCGGACGCGGCACAGCTCGCCGATATCGCCCTCTCGTCGGCGCAGACCGCCTCGGCGTTCGGCATCGAGCCGCGCGTCGCGTTGCTTTCCTACTCGACCGGCAGCTCGGGCGCGGGGGCGGACGTCGAGAAGGTCGCCGCGGCCACCGCCCTGGTCCGTGCCCGCCGGCCGGAGCTGCCGGTGGAAGGGCCGATCCAGTACGACGCGGCGGTCGACCCCGCAGTCGCGGCCACGAAGCTGCCGGAGAGCGCGGTCGCGGGCAAGGCCACGGTCTTCGTCTTCCCGGACTTGAACACCGGCAACAACACCTACAAGGCCGTCCAGCGGTCGGCCAACGCGGTCGCTGTCGGGCCGGTCATGCAGGGGTTGCGCAGGCCGGTCAACGACCTGTCCCGCGGCGCCACCGTCAAGGACATCGTCAACACGGTGGCGATCACCGCGATCCAGGCCGCACGGTGAGCGCGAGGAGCGAGCGCAGCGAGCCCCGCAGCGCGAACAGAGACCGCACGGTAAGCGCAGCGAGGTGCCGGTGACTCGTGTTCTCGTGCTCAACACCGGGTCGTCGTCGGTCAAGTACCGGCTCTTCGACGGCCCGGCGACGGTCGCGAAGGGTCTGATCGAGCGGATCGGCGAGTCCGGCGGCGACGCCGTGGATTTCTCGTCCGCGCTCAGCATGATCATGGAAGCGGTCGATCTGAACGGGCTCGCGGCGGTCGGCCACCGGGTCGTCCACGGCGGCAGCGCCTTCGAAGCGCCGACGATCCTCGACGACAACGTGATAGCGACGATCGAGAGCCTGGTGCCGCTCGCGCCGCTGCACAACCCGCCCGCGCTGACCGGCATCGCGGTGGCCCGCAAACTGCTGCCCCACGTGCCCCAGGTCGCGGTGTTCGACACCGCGTTCCACGCGACGATCCCGCCCGCCGGTACGACCTGGGCGATCGACACATCGCTGTCGCACCGGTGGCAGATCCGGCGATACGGCTTCCATGGCACGTCGCACGCCTACGTCGCCCGCCAGACCGCCGGGCTGCTCGGCCTCGCGCCCGCGGCAGCGAACGTCGTCACACTGCACCTCGGCAACGGGGCGAGCGCGTGCGCGGTCCAGGGCGGCCGCAGCGTCGCCACGTCGATGGGCATGTCGCCGCAAGGCGGCCTGGTGATGGGCACCCGCAGCGGCGACATCGATCCCACGGTGATATTTCACCTGCACCGGGTCGCGGGCTTGCCCATCGACGAGATCGAGCGGTCGCTGACCCGGAACGCCGGCATGAAGGGGTTGACGGGGGACAACGACATGCGCGCGGTGGTGCGCCGTCGTAACGCCGGCGAGCCCGCGGCGACGCTGGCCTTCGACGTCTACTGCCGCCGGATCAAGGAGTACGTCGGCGCGTACGTGGCTGTCCTGGGGCGGGTCGACGCGATCACGTTCACGGCCGGGGTGGGCGAGAACTCGACCGAGGTACGGGCCGCGTCGTTGGCGGGCCTGGAACCGCTCGGCGTCGCGATCGATGCCGACCGCAACAAGCAAGGCGGCCCGATCATCTCACCGAACGGCTCGGGCGTGACCGTGTGCGTGGTCCCGACCGACGAGGAGCTCGAAATCGCGCACCAGTCGCGGATGACGCTCAATCTCGACCCCTAAACCGTCCTTCGTCCGGGGTAGTCCCGCCCCGGGCCCGCCCCTGGGCCCTCCCCGGACCGGTCCGGCGTCGGCAGCCAGAGTACGAAGGTGCTTCCCGCGCGGGCGCTCGGCGTGGCCGCTGAGGCGGAGCTGCGCGACTACTTCCACCTGCCGGTTGCCGGATTAGAGCGCGCGGTCGCCGAGCTGGTCGAGGACAAGGTGTTGCTGCCGGTGGCGTTGCGGGGCTGGGCCTGGACACGGCAGCCAAGCCCGAGCGCGGCGACCGCAGTATCTGACCGGCTACCAGGCGGGAGCCGCCGAGCAGAGCGAGGCCAGCCAGCCCAGCGACTGGACCCGGCTGCGATTACCGCCACCGGTGGGCGCCCTGACTTATGCGGAAACTAGCGGCACTGGGGTACCACCGATCTTCCACCTAAGGCTGCCGGGTCGGTCGGGCTGTGACGGTGAGTGAAGGCGCCCGGCGTTCCGGATTGATCATTGGGTCACGACGCCGCTTCGTCCGATTTGTCCCGCGCTAACCCCATGATCGACTGGAGACCCGGGGGCGGGGTGCGGGGTCGAGGCGCCCGGCGGAAGGTTGACGTCGCCCGGCCGAGGTTAGGAGACGAGCCAGACGATCAGCGCGATGACCACGATCGCGACGATGATGGCCCCGATGATCAGCGGGGTTCGGGACGCGGTCGCCGGCTCCTCGGGAGCGTTCTGGGTGAAGGCCCGGAACGCCTCGGTGTTGCCGCTGGGGTCGACGGAGTTGTCAGGCATGCGGACGACCATAGCGAAGGCGCGCATGCTTTGGCGACTTCGCTACCAGCCCGCCCGACGATGCCTACCAGGCCAAACAACTCGCAGCGGCGGATTTCACCCGTTTGTAGGAGGCTCGCCGCCGAGCCATCCGAGAGCCGAGCCTTCCCAGAGCCGAGCCTTCCGAGATCTTGTGCGCGTTGCCCCAGATTTCCGGGGCGATGCGCACAAGATCTCGATAGTTGGAGATCGCGGCCCGGCGCGAGCCGTCGCTGGTTCCTCCGCGCACTCAGCGCAAGGCGGACCGCGCGGATCTTGCAACTCGACGGGCGACCGCCCCGCCCGGCAGAGTGGGGCGTTGATCGACGAACTCTAGTGCAGGTGGTCGATCGCCACCTTGCCGAACACCTCGCCCGAGTTGAGTCGGGCGAACGCGTCCGCGACCGCGGTGAAGCCGTACGTCGAGTCGATCACCGGCCGGATTCCCTTGGACACCATGAGGTCGAGCAGCGCGGCCAGCTCCGTCGGGGTGCCCATGGT
>JBKOWB010000177.1:0-18190 GCA_046724195.1 Actinomycetota bacterium | reverse complement strand
GTCCGACAATGGCTGGTACATGTCGCAGGCGTCGATGTACAGCGAGGCCGCCGCGGCGCAGTACGCCAAGGCGCTGTACCTGAAGAACTGCGACGACTTCTAGCTGGTCAGACCGCTCATGCCACCGAGGTCAGCGGTGCGCCCGGCCGCGTACCCCTGGTCCAGGCCGCCGCCGGCGAGCCGGCGCCGACCAGCGGTGCGCAACCGCGGGTAGGCCTCGGCCATCCGCTGGTCGACCAGACCCAAGCGGCGTACGAGCACCAGCTCGGCACCGGGCGCGCCGGCGGCCGCGGCCTTCTCCGCTTGCCACAGGCGGGCGCCGATGGCGTGGGCGAAGCCGGCCAGCCAGGACCGGCGGAACGCGGCCGCGTGCTCGTGCGGCGGGACCCGCACCGCGGACAGGCCGTGCGCGGACTGCACCAGCAGGGACGTGAAGAGCAGCTCGACCCGTTCGAGGTCGGCGTCGTGGCCGAAGAGGTGGACCTTGACGCCGTCACGGGTACGCCGGACCACCCGGCAGCGCAGCGGGACCGCGACGGCCGCGAGCAGGCCGGCCTTGTCCAGGGCGTACGGCGCGTCGAGGGGCACGATCCGGTCCCCGACCGGGTCGATGGCCGGATCCTGGGCCGCCAGCAGCGCCCGATCGACGCCATACTTCGCGATGAGCTCCGTCGCCTTGGCGGTGAACGCCTCGGCTTCAGCGGACGTACACGCCGGATCCTCGGCCTTGGCGAGAAGCTTGCGAACCCTGGCCAGAAGCAGATCGCTCATGCCAGGCCGCCTATGACATGCCCTCGCTGCGCTCGGTGCACTCGGTCATGCCGCACGGTGGCGCAGCGTCGCCACCGTTGAGCCGGCCAGGGCGAGCAGGCAGTCGGGCAGCTGGCCGTCCGCGATGGCCGCGCCGAACAGCGCCTCGCCGGTCGGGATGTCGCCGTTCACGTAGGCGCTGACGAACCGCGCGACCCAGCGCTTGTCGTAGCGCGCGCTGTCTATCCCCGGAAAGTCCAGCGTCCAGGCGCCACCTTCCGGCAGGTCCTGGCCGACCATGGTGGCGGCCAGGCACCACGCCACGTCGTACGCCCCGACGACGCCCGAGCGATCGACAACGGCGTCGAACGTGCCCACCACAGCGTCGCTGTCGCCGCTGAGCGCGCAGTGCAGCACCTGCGCCGCGTCGTCCAGGGCGTGCTGGGGTACGTCCGTCACGTCTGAAAAGGTACGTGGAACGGTCAAGAAATGCGCGCTGAGGCGGTCATTCACGCGCCCCGGAGCAGGCAGGTCAGACGGGCCGTACAGACCCGGTCGCCGACCTCGTCGGTGATGACGATCTCGTAGGTGACCGCGGTCCGGCCGCGGTGCACGGGGGTGGCGACCCCGGTGACGACGCCCGAGCGGATCGCCTTGTGGTGGGTGGCATTGATGTCGACGCCGACCGCGAACGGCCGGTCCACGGTGTGTCCGTGCATCACCGCACCGACGGATCCGAGCGTCTCGGCGAGCACGCACGACGCCCCGCCGTGCAGCAGCCCGTACGGCTGGGTGTTGCCCTCGACGGGCATCGTGCCGACCACGCGCTCGGCGGTCGCCTCCTTGATTTCGACGCCCATCCGCTCGCCCAGCGAACCTCCGGCGCCCCCGCCGGTACAGAAGAGCTCCTGCAATGCCGTATCCATGCCGGCCAACGTTACCGGTGGCAGCGCGAGAGACCAGCGACTCCCATCACAACGCGGTCGATCCGACCCTGGCACGAACCCGGGATTCGCCGGCCTGTGGCGAGCCTTAATTTCGCCGCATCGGGGGGTGCCCGGGTCGCGAGGGGACGGCCCGGGCCCTAGTTTGTACGAGACCGAACGCCCGAACGAAGGGACGCCCAGATGACCGAGCCGCAGGAAACCGTCGAGACGCGCGGCGATGACCGCGTGGACCTGATCGCCACCGACGCGAACGGCGACGGCAAGCCCGACGTGTGGGTGGCGGACACCGATGGCGACGGCAAGGCCGACCTGTTCCAGTTCGACACGGACGGCGACGGCAAGGTCGACGTCACGATGGTCGACCTGGACGAGGACGGGAATCCGGACACGGTGGTCGACGGCGACGGCGGGCTCCCGCCGGCGGTCTAGGCGCCGTCCCGCGACGACGGCGCGGCCGGTCTAGGCGCCGCCGAGCGACGACAGGGCTGCCCAGAGGACCGCGACCACAAGCACGGTGGTGGCCACGCTCGAGGCGGTCTGCTGCCACGACCGTGGCGCGGAGATCGCCTCGGGGTGGTCCATGCCGACCAGGATCCGGCGCTGTTCGCGCACCTCATCACACCATCGTCCGACCGAGCCGTCAGACACCGAACCCGAGGCCCGGCTCAGCTCGACCGCCAGCCGCGCCTGGGCACGCTGCAGCCGCCGTACCGCCAGGAAGCCGCGACGGCCGGCACGCCGCCGGGCCGAAGCCCGCCGGGCGCTCGACTTCAGCACGCCCAGCTCCGCCTCCGTGATCAGCTCGGGGTCGCCCAGCGTGGCCAGCTGCGCAACGTAGTAGTCGGCCTCGCGATCGTGGGCGCTGCGTACCAGCAACAGGATCAGCACCAGCGGCGGCAGGCCCTTGACCACCAACACCGCGAGCAGCGCGAGGCCGCCGTTGCCGAGGCCGTCGTCAAGGATCGGCGAGTTCCAGAGCACGTGCGACGCCCAGGCGCCGGTGACGGCGAGGACCGCGACGCCGAAGCGGACACGCCGCGAACGGTCGGTGCGTACGACCAGGTAGCCGATGCCGGCACCGGCGAGCGCACCGAACAGCGTGTGACTCCACACGCCGGAGAGCAAGCCGCGCAAGAGGAACGTCGCGATCACCGGCTGGATATGATCGCCGTTCCCGGCGAGAGCGACCGCGCCCATGGCGAACACGATGTCCTCGACGATCTGGAACCCCAGCCCCACCATCGCGCCGTACACGATGCCGTCCAGCACGCTGTTGACCTGAGCACGGGCGATCAGCACGATCGCGACGACGCCCAGGGTCTTCGCGATCTCCTCGACCGTCGGCGCCGCGAGCGCCGCGCCCCAGCCGGCCGCAAGGCTCGGGGAGCCGAGCTTCGCGGTCAGGTCTTCGAGCGCCGTACTGCCGGGAATCGACGCCGCGGTGGCCACCAGACCGCCCCAGGCGAGCGCCACGACCAGCAACGCGGCGGGCTCGCGTTCGAAGAAGTCGAGCTCGGAGACGAAGAGCCAGAACGGCACGGCCAGTAGCCCGAACAGCACGAAGGCGGTGAGCGCGGCCAGCGGGTACGTGGTGGCGAAGCGGACGCCGACCATCCCCATCCGCACGCCGCCCACGACAAGAAGCGACAGAACGATCCAGAGCGCCGGCTTTCGGGATAGCGTCGCCCGCGCCGGCCGGACGTCCGTCACGACGGGTCCAGCGTGCGGGTGCTGGCCTCGATCGCCGGCAACGTACGGCCGAGATCGAGATCGGCGCCGCTCACCGTGACCTCGATGATGTGGCCGCCGTCGACGAAGACGGCGTACCGTCCGCCGCGGCCCGGCCCGGTGTAGCCGCCCTGCAGGCCGGCGATGCCGCTGCGGGTCGCGATCGCGAGCTCGGTACCGGTGACCTGATAGCCGGACGTGTCGGTGATGCGCTGGCGCAGCCGCCGGGCGGCCGCTTGCAGGGTGCCGTCGAAGGGCTGCACGACGATGGAGTACCGCACCGGCCCGAGCCGGAACAGGACCGAGCCGTCCTCATCGCCGGGCCGCGTGCCGGTCACATCGAGGACGGCGCCGGGCGGCGGCACGATGGTCACTCCGCCCCCGATCAGGTACGGCTGGTCCGTGCGTACCGGCTGCTCCGCGGGCAGCGAGCGGTCCAGGGCGGGAAGCCCGAACGCGAGTCCCGCGAGCGCGGCGACCAACCCCAGGGCGCCGAGAAGGCTCGCAACCTGACGCCGCGTAACCGTCCGCATACGTCAAAGTTAGCGGCGTTCCCCGGCCGCGGTCATCGGGCCAGCTCCATGACCGCGAGATAGTACGGCCGGTCGGCGTCGTCGATCGAGGCCAGTCGCCACGGCGTGCCCTCGACGAGCCCTTCCAACTCGTCGGTGGAGCAGACGAGGTAGTCGAACCAGTCGGTGGCCAGCAGCCGGTACCGCAGGCGCACGCGGAGCTGGCCACCGAGCCGCCCACGGGACCGGTTGCACCGGTGGTAGGCGACGTGCACCGGATCGGTGGTGCCGTACGGGTCGGTGCCGTGGGCGACGATCCGGGCACCGGGACGGGCGAGCGCGGCCAGCGCCGCGAGGAAGACCGGTGCCCGCTGCCGGCTCTCCAGCAACCCCAGGTTGTTGCCCAGCAGCAGGAACGTGTCGTAGCGGGCGCGGGCCAGAGCGGCGTACGCGTCGACGGTGTTGAGCACCGTGTCGCGCAACCCCCGCTTGCGCGCGACCTCGATGGCGCCGCGCGAGATGTCCAGCCCGGTCACCGCGGTGCCGCGGCGCTGGAGCTCGAGCGCCGTACGGCCGGCGCCGGTGCCGACGTCGAGCACCGCGCCGCGGACGAGGCGCAGGGCGCGATGGTCGTGCGGCTGCCACTCGTGCGGCTCGTCCAGGTAGTGGTCGGCGGGCGCACCGTTGATCAGGCCGTCGTCGCGCTCGATGACCTCGATGACCGGCCGCGGCACCCGGCCGCCGCCCAGCGGTCGCGGCCCGACGCCGGTCCGGACCGCGTACGCGTCGCGGATCATCTCACCGAACACGTCGCCGACGCGCGGCTGCTCCATCGTCACTACCCTTGTGGCATCCGGGCACCGGAGCAAGTCGATCACGAAGAAAGGGGCGATCGCCTTCCCCAGCGCTCGCCCCTTGCCAACGATCGTTCGGTCGACCGCGCTCCGCCCTCAGTCGCCCTGACGCTGCGTGGGAATCTGGCCCTGCAGCAGGGCTCGAACCTCCGATTCCCGATAGCGACGGTGTCCGCCCAGCGTACGGATGGCGCTGAGCTTGCCCGCCTTGGCCCACCGGGTCACGGTCTTCGGGTCGACACGGAACATCGACGCCACCTCGGCCGGCGTTAGTAGCGGCTCGGGATCATGGGTACGCGATGCCATCGGTCACTCCTCCACAGGTACCTAAAGACAACGGCCGGGGTCCCGCCGGCCGGTGCGTCTCTCATGGTCCGGCTAGTCCCCGATGTCCGACATGGTCCGAACGGCCGAACGTCGCTAGATAGACGGTTGAAGCATGCCCGATTTTTGCGCGTTTTGTACGCCAGAATGTGTCTCGTTTGGACCGAAAATCACGCTTCGACCCATGCCGATTACGAAGAGTATTCGCCTAGAGAGCGCTCTCCGACGTGGGGGTCCGTGCCCGTTCGTCCCTATTTCCGCAGGTCAATTGCACCTCTCCAGGAGCTGCACGGCACGCCACCGCGCGACCAGCTTCTCGTACGCCTCGGTAGCCGCCTCGGCGTCCCCGCGGGACAGCGCGGACAGCCCCGCGGCCACCAGTCCGGGTGAATCGTCCTGTGCCAAATCCTCGTCCGGAAGCAGCGTCGTCAGCCCGCCGTAGTCCAGCTCCACGATCGAACGGGGATGAAACTCCTCCAACCATCGGGTGCCCTCCTCGACCGCCTCGGTGATCGGAGCGTCGCCCAGCGACTTGCGCAGCACCGACACCCCGCGGTGCGCGCGCCGGCGGGCCTTGGAGATCTCGGTGCGGTAGCGCAGGGTGCGCCGGCGGCCGGCCACGTGGTACTCGCGCTCGTCCAAGTCGACGAAGACGAACCACCGCAACGGCACGCCCCACGTGGCGACCTGCTCGTGCACGCGGGGGACGCCGTGCTCGAGTACCTTCGCCCCGTTTCGCCAGTCCTCCACGATCGCCCGGGCCTGGCCGGCCAGAACCGGCGGGACGAACGCGTCGGCCAGCACGCTGGGCACGCCGTCGCGGGCGTTCAGGGCCGCCTCGGCGACGCGTAGCCGCAGGTTCCACGGACACACCAGAAGCGAGTCGCCCCACTCGAGCACGTACGCCTCGTCGGGCAGGTCAGGCAGCCGGGTCCAGCCGGCCCCCAGCGCCTCGAGCACGGCGCTGCGTTGCCGGACCGGCCCATCGATCGGTCCCAGGGCGCGACCTTCCCGCGCGTACCGGCGCCAGAAAACCTGCCGGTCGCGGTCGAAGGCGGTCAGTGGCTCGTAAACCCGCAGGTACGACGCGAACAGTGACGGCACGGCGCGATCCTTTCACGAAACTACGATCAGTTGCCCCTCGCCCTGACGCCAATGCGGCCCGCGTGTGGTCGATCGTGCCGTCGGATACGCGACTAGGCTCGTTGATGTATCCGGCCCACCCCGCCGGAACAGGCAGCGGGCCCCACAAGGGCCACGTACACGGATCAGGAGATAGCAGCGATGGGCGTATTCGTCAGCGGCGACGGAACCGAAGGCGAAGGTCACGAACAGGTCGCCTTCTGCCAGGACCGGCACACCGGCCTTAAGGCGATCATCAGCATCTATTCGACGGCCCTCGGGCCAGCGCTCGGCGGCACCCGCTTCTACCCGTACGAGAGGGAAGAGGACGCGCTCAGCGACGTACTGCACCTGTCGCGCGCGATGGCGTACAAGAATGCGCTTGCCGGTCTTGATCTTGGTGGCGGCAAGGCCGTGATCTGGGGCGACCCCGCCCAGCTGAAGACCGAGGCACTGCTGCGGGCCTACGGCCGGTTCGTGCAGTCGCTGAACGGCCGTTACTACACCGCCTGCGACGTGGGCACCTACGTTGCCGACATGGACGTGATCGCCCGAGAGACGCGCTTCGTCACCGGCCGCAGCGTTGAGCACGGCGGCGCCGGCGACTCCTCGATCCTCACCGCGTGGGGCGTCTTCCAGGGCATGCGCGCCGCGGCCGAACACAGCTGGGGCACCCCGACGCTCGCCGGGCGCCGGGTCGGCATCGCCGGCCTGGGCAAGGTGGGCAAGACCCTGGCCGGCCACCTCATCGAGGATGGTGCATCGGTGGTCGCGACCGACGTGAACCCGGACGCGCTCGACTGGTCCCGCCGGACGTACCCGCAGATCGATCTGGTGGCCGACGCCCACGCGTTGATCACGTCGGACATCGATGTGTACGCCCCCTGCGCCCTCGGCGGCGCGCTCGACGACGACACCGTCCCCGTGCTGCGCGCCACGGTGGTCGCCGGCGGCGCCAACAACCAGCTCGCACACCCCGGCATCGAGAAGCTGCTCGAGGAACGCGGCATCCTCTACGCCCCCGACTACGTGGTAAACGCGGGCGGAGTCATCCAGGTCGCCGACGAGATCGAGGGCTTCAACTTCGAACGCGCCAAGCTCCGCGCCACGCGGATCTTCGAGACGACTCGCCAGATCCTGCGCCTCGCCGACGACGAAGGTGTGCCTCCGGCCGTGGCCGCCGACCGGCTCGCCGAGCGCCGGATGGCGGAGGTCGGCCGGCTCCGATCCATCTACCTCGGGTGAGGGCGGAGACCCGTGTCGGGCAAAGGGTGAGGCACGTCGCAACTGGCTACCGTGTCACACACAACCCGAGGTGCCGAAGGCGGCATCGTCCATGTACCGTAAGAGCCACGAGAGATGCCTGACGTCATCGGGGCCCGCCTTTGGGCTGCCCCGAATTCTGTGCGAGGGGGTCGAGCCATGGGGCGCGGCCGTGCTAAGGCCAAGCAGACGAAGGTGGCGCGGGAGTTGAAGTACCACTCCCCGAACACCGACCTCACCGCCTTGCAGCGCGAACTGGCGGGTGCCGGTAAGTCCGACCATCGCTTCGACGACGACAACGACGAGTTCGTCGACGACGATGAGGACGACGCGGAAGACGACCAGGACTCCTGGTCGCCGACAAGGCGCTGACCCGTATTGCACAGAGCACGCGGGCTAACCGCGTGCTCCCGTGTGTCGTGGTCGAGCTGACCGACTGAGGCCCACGCGGCCTTCCGCGTGGGCCTCATCGGCTGCCGCGAAAGGCTCAGCGCGGACGGTTGTTCCAGTTGTAGAACGTCGGGATGTTCTCGAAGTGGTTCCACGCGCACAGCGCCGAGCCGTCTTTCGAGGTGCTCTCCGCGCGTTTCTGCCGGGCCGCCTCGGCCTCCTGGAGCAACACGGCCAGGCCGGCCCGGGTGTCGCGCACCCGTGCCGTCACGGGATCGGTCTCCACGCGGTCACGCAGCCGTGGGTTCGTGATCTCGGGCATGGTCCAGCACTCCCTCCAGTAACCGCATCTTGCTGTTGCGGCAATGATCCGTCACCGTGCCGTCGAACCGGCCAAGCTCGAAGTACCGGTTCGCCGCGTGTGCGCCGCCGCAGAACCCGAAATAGGGGCACGTCCTCCGGCACGCCTCGACCCCGGCCAGGAACTCGCGGATCCACGGCGTCTCCGTCGCCGCGGCCAGGATGTCCCGAAGCGGCGTCGATAGCACGTTACCGCTGGTGAAGTCCCCATAGTGCGGGTCGGCGAAGCCGGCCAGCTCGGGCGAGAGCAGCACGACGGAACCGTCGTGGGCCACGGTCGGGATCGGATCGAGTCGCCGCGGCAGCACCTCGTCGGCCGTACCGTCGAGTACGGCGCCCACGTACCGCAACGACCACTCGATCTCGCGGAGGTGAATCCGCGGGTCCCGGCGCCAGGCCGCCACCAGTTCGGCCCAGAACGCGGTCACCGCCTCGGCGGGATGCCGGTTGGTACGCGTGTTGACGCCCTCCAACTCCTCGACGTTGATGCCGAGGACGTCGCAGCCCAGATCGAGGAAGTAGTCGTACAACTCGGTGGCCAGGCCCGCTTCCGGCCGGCCGACCACGCAGAGCGCGGAGAACGGGATGTGGTGCCGGCGCAGCGCCTCGATCCCACGCATGATCCGGTGATACGCGGGCTTCTTGCCCAGGTTGGTCCGTTCGGAGTTGCGGGGCTCCGGGCCGTCGACGCTCACGCTGACCCGGATCTCGTGCTCGGCGAAGAACTCGCACCACGCGTTGTCGATCAACGTGGCGTTGGTCTGGACGTGATGCTCCACGCTCGCCTCGAAAGGTTCCAACAACGCGGCGAAGTGGCCGCGGCCCGCGGCGAGCGGCTCGCCGCCGTGCCACACGACCGAAAATCTTCCGGTACGCGCCCAGGCGTTCACAGACGCAGCGACGGCGCTGGCCACCGACACCGGCATCCGGCGGTCGTCCCGCCGGAACGGCAGGTAACAGTAGGAGCAGTCGAGGTTGCAAAGGGTCGTGGGTTGCATGACCACGTAGGTCGGAACCGTGGCGATGCCGCGCATCCCGCTCCAGGCGTCCGCGCCCCCGTACTTCGGCCGCCGTTCGGCCACCGGTCCACCTCCGTCCGCCCACGTGTCGACTCAGGCCAGGCTAAGGGGCGCCGTCCAACCCAGTCCTTTCACCCCTCCACTTCACGCAGGCAATTGATCCGTGCGCGCCCGACACATCGACATAGGCGGATCATTTCACACGAAGCGCGAGAAATCCGTAGTCAATGGGACGCCGTATCGGCGGCATCCTGGAACTGGCGGTTGGCGTGCCCGGGTCAGCCGCGCGTGTGCTGGCCGACCATCTGCACCTGGCCGGTGCCGTCGATGACCTCGCCGACCTGCCACGCCTCGACACCCCGGCCGGTCAGGTACGCCATGGCGCGGTCGGCATCGTCGGCGGAGACGATGGCGAACATGCCCACGCCCATGTTGAACGTGGCCTCCATCTCGATGTCATCGATGCGGCCCTTGGCCTGGATCAGGTCGAAGATCGACTGTGGGCGCCAGGTCGAGCGGTCCACCACCGCGTCGACGTGGTCCGGCAGGATGCGGACCAGGTTGCCCGGGATGCCACCGCCGGTGACGTGCGAGAACGCACGTACGTCGGTCTCCTCGATCAGGCCCAGGCAGTCCTTGGCGTAGATCTTGGTCGGCGTCAGCAGTTCCTCACCCAGCGTGCGCTGCTTGCCGAAGTCCTCGACCACGGTGTCCAGCCGCATCCGGCCCGCGCCCAGCAGTACGTGCCGAACCAGCGAGTACCCGTTCGAATGCAGGCCGGACGAGCGCATCGCGATCACCGCATCGCCCAGCTCGACCCGTTCGCGCCCCAGGATCTCGCTCTCCTCGACCACGCCGACGCCGGTGGCCGACACGTCGTACTCGTCGGGGCGCAACACGCCCGGGTGCTCGGCCGTCTCGCCGCCGAGCAGCGCGCAGCCGGCGTACCGGCAGCCGTCTGCGATGCCGGCGCCGATCTCCGCCACCTTGTCCGGCACGACCTCGCCGCAGGCGATGTAGTCCAGCAGGAACAGCGGCTCGGCGCCGCAGGCGACGAGGTCGTCGACGACCATGGCGACCAGGTCGATGCCGATCGTGTCGTGGATGTCGAGTTGCTGGGCGATGACCAGCTTGGTGCCGACGCCGTCAGTCGACGAAGCGAGGATCGGGGACTTGTACTTCGCCGCGTTCAGCCGGAACAGGCCGGCGAAGCCGCCCAGATCGCCGATCACCTCGGGCCGGTTGGTCTTCTTGACCTTCGACTTCAGCAGCTCGACCGCGCGCTCGCCGGCGTGGATCGAGACGCCGGCCTCGGCGTACGTGACCGTGCGCTTGCGTCCGGTCCGGCCGACTCCCGCAGTCCACGGCTGGCGGTCGCCACCCTCGGCACCGTTGGTTCCGGCACTGCTGCGCTCGGACACGTGCGTCACGGTTCTCCCCTTAGTCCTGCAACTTGGTGGTACGGGCGGTTCTGGTGCGTTAGGGGCGGTGCAGTGCATCCGCGCCGCCAGGGCTGCCGACCAGCGGCTTGGCGACGTTCCGATCCTGGTCTGAGTATTCGTTCGCCTCGTACTCGTGTTCAAGCTCGGCCACCGCCGCGGTGGCCGCCGCGGACGTGGCGGAGGGCATCGAGGCGCGCCGGCCGACACCCTCGAGCAGATGCTTGCCGATCAGATGGCCGGCCGGCAGCTCGATCGGGTAATTCCCGTCGAAGCAAGCCATGCATAGCCGCGTCCTCGGCTGCTCGGTCGCCGACACGAGGCCGTCCAAAGAGACATAGCCCAGCGTGTCCGCCCCGATAGACCGGCGGATGCCGTCGATCTCCAGGCCGTTGGCGATGAGTTCGGCCCGGGTCGCGAAGTCGATGCCGTAGAAGCACGGCCACTGTACCGGCGGCGAGGAGATGCGGACATGCACCTCGACCGCTCCGGCCTCGCGCAGCATCCGGACCAGCGCCCGCTGGGTGTTTCCCCGCACGATCGAGTCGTCGACGACCACGAGCCGCTTGCCGCGTACGACCTCGCGCAGCGGGTTGAGCTTGAGTCGGATGCCGAGCTGGCGAATCGTCTGCGAGGGCTGGATGAAGGTCCGTCCGACGTACGCGTTCTTGGTCAGCCCGGCGCTGTACGGGATCCCGGACGCCTCCGCGTAGCCGATCGCGGCCGGCGTGCCCGACTCGGGCACCGGGATCACCAGATCCGCCTCGACCGGGTGCTCCTTGGCGAGCCGCCGGCCGATCTCCACCCGCGCCGAGTACATGTTGCGGCCGGCGATCGTGGTGTCGGGCCGGGCCAGGTACACGTACTCGAAGAGGCAACCCTTGGGTTCCGGCATCGCAAAGCGCGACGAGCGCAGCCCGTGCTCATCGACGGCGAGCATCTCGCCCGGCTCGACCTCGCGGACGAAGCTGGCACCGACGATGTCCAGCGCTGCGGTCTCGCTGGCGACCACCCAGCCACGTTCCATCCGGCCCAGGACCAGCGGGCGGACTCCCTGGGCGTCGCGGGCGGCGTACAGCGTGCTCTCGTCCATGAAGACGAAGCTGAACGCGCCCCGCAGGCGCGGGAGCACCTCCAGCGCCGCGGCCTCGACCGACAGATCGGGGCGGCTGGCCAGCAACGTGGTGACCACGGCCGTGTCGGAGGTGCCCATGTCGGCCTCGAGGCCGCGCTCCGCGATCTCGCGGGCCAGCTCGGCGGTGTTGACCAAATTGCCGTTGTGGGCCAGTGCGATCGTCGTGCCGGCCGTGGTCGCGCGGATCGTCGGCTGGGCGTTCTCCCAGCTGGAGCCGCCGGTGGTGGAGTAACGGGTATGGCCGATGGCGAGATGACCGCGAAGGCTGGCGAGCGTCGGCTCGTCGAAGACCTGCGACACCAGGCCGAGATCCTTGTAGACCACCACGCCCGAGCCGTCGCTGACGGCGATGCCGGCCGCCTCCTGACCGCGATGTTGCAGCGCGAACAGGCCGAAGTAGGTGAGTTTCGCGACTTCTTCCTCGGGTGCCCAGACGCCGAAGACGCCGCAGGCATCCTGGGGGCCGCGCTCCTGGGGGTCGAGATCGTCGGTCAACTGGCCGTCGCCTCGGGGCACCTGGTCGCTCCCTGCTGCTTGGACTAGCTCGGACAACTCGACCGCCTAGTGTACGCGAGGTAACCCGCGTGCGGCTCGATCTCAGTGCAGCGGCATGTACTCAGAAAGGTCGGTGCGGATGCCGCTGGCGCTTATCCTTCCGGACGCCACGGCGTCGGCCCACCCGAGGCGCGCCGTGGCGACCAGCAGCCAGGTCATCGGATCGGTCTCGACCACATTGGGCGGTGTGCCGCGGGTGTGCCTAGGACCGGCTACACACTGGATAGCACCGAAAGGCGGAACTCGAACCTCCACCGAACGGCCGGGCGCGCGTCGCGCCAGCTCGGCGAGCAGCACCCGGACGGCGTCGCGCAGCACGGTACGGTCCGGTTCGGCCCCGCGGTCCAGCGCGTCCAACGCCTCGTCCACGGACTTGGATTTATTGTGCGCAGGGGACACGTCGGGACGATACGACCCGCCCGGGCGAGATTACCCAGCGGCCCTGGGTCGCGCGAAAGACGTAAGACAAGGCATAGTGGCCGACGGTGTATGCGTCGGTGGATCTACCGGGCAACTCAGGCGGCCGGGGACCGCGCGACCGAAAGGCGGTGGACGTGACAACGCACCTACGAGCCAGGACGGTCCAGGCCGGTGCGTTACTGGCCCTGGTGGGCGGCATGCTAGCCGTCGCGTCCTCACCCGCCCTGGCGGACCGGCCGGACGTGCAGATCACGAGCGTGCAGTCGACTGACCTGCCGTCTGGTGGCCGCACCACGATGAGCTTCAGCGTCACGAACGCGAACGAGCAGATCGCCGCGATTCGCGTGACCGTCAAGGGCAACGGCATGAACTGCAGCAACGACTGCAGCCCGCAGTCCTTGTTCCAGGCAGGCGAGACGAAGCAGTTCACCGCTCAGCTGACCGCCCCGCAGGTCGACGCCGGGCAGACCAGGACATTCCAGGTCGAGGTCAGCGCTCAAGCGGGCAGCGACACCCAGTCGGCGAACCAGACATTCACGGTCCGCGGCGCCGACAAGCCGCAGACGGTGAGTCAGGTGACCGGCCGGGTGAAGGACCAGGACGGCAAGCCCGTGCCCGGTGCCAGCGTCGGCGTCCGGGACAGCCAGGGCCACAGCTACACCACCGCGACTAACGACGACGGACGGTTCCGGTTCACCTCGACGGACCAGGCCCCGATCCTGGCCGGCACGCTCTCGGTCGGCACCGTCAAGCAGGGATTCGAGCCGGTCACCGTGTCGGTGCAGGCTGGCGTCGGCAAGGTTCTCAACGTGCCGTTGACGCTGCAGGGCGGGGAAACGACCACCTCCGCTCCGCCGTCGGCCTCAGCGACCGTCAGCGCTCCGGCGATCGACGAGGCGACCGATCCCGCGACCGATCCGGCGACGGATCCGGCCACCACGGGTGCCACCGACAAGGCTGCGAACAGCTCCAGCGGCTCCGGCTCGCTGCTGTTCATCATCCTGGGCGGGCTCCTCGTCGCGGCCGGCGTCGGCGCGATCGTGCTGGTGCTGATGCGCCGGAAGAACTCCGACGACCCGGACGACCCGGATGGACTCAACGGGCCGGGTGGCGCGGTGCCGCCGAGCCAGGGCCGCTACGGCGACGCGACCCGGGTCGGCGCCCCGGTCGGCGGCCGCAACGACGCGACGATGATCGCCGGCCGCTCGGGTCCGTCGATCTCCGACGCGCCGACGATGATGCAGCAGGCCGTTCCGGTCGAGGACGAGTTCCCGGATCCGTACGGCGTACCGGTTTCCCAGGTGGGCTACGCCGGCGCCCCGGCCCAGTACGGCGGTACGGCGTACGGCGGGGCTGCGGTACCCGTCCAGCCCGGGGCATACGACGCGGGTCCCGCCACGGAGTATGGCCGGCCGCCGGCCCAGGACGACCCGTACGCCGCGTTCGGCGCGCCCCACAGTGCCAGCGGTTACGCCGGCGACCAGCAGCGCTACGACGAGCCGACCGGCATGTACCGGCCGGAAGCCGGCGGATACGGCCAGGACCAGGGTTACGGCCAGGGCGGTTACCGCGGAGGGCAGGAGCCCGGAGCCGGCACCGGCTCGTTCGGCCCGTCGGGCGACGGCGGCTACGGCCGGGAGCCGGAATACCCGGCCCGCGGCCGTGGAGAGTCGGCGGGCGGGTATCAAGGTGGCGGCTACTCGGATGGCGGCTATGGCCAGGAGCAGCCATGGGGCGCCCCGGCCGGCGGCGTCGACAGTGGCAACGGTTACGGGCCGCCAGCGGCAGGGCGCGGCGAGTACGGCTCGTACGGCAGTTCCGGCTCCTACGGCGCCCCGGCAAGCGGCGGCTCGTCCTACGGCGGCTACGAGGCCCCGAACGGCTACGACCCGCCGGCGACGTACGGTCGGCCCGACTCGTACGACCGCGGTCAAGGCGGCTACCGCGAGGCGAGCAGCTATGGTGACCAGGGCGGATACGGTGACCAGGGCGGCGGATACGCCGGTGGCCAGGGTCAGGGCGGTGGCGGCTACTACGGCGGCGAGCAGGGTGGCGGACGCCGTGGCGGGCAGTCTCGCCAGCAGCCGCAGGAGTCGACGCACCCGGGCCAGCGGCGCCCGTTGGACTGGCTGGACGACTGACACCCGGAAGTCTGTCGAAGGCCGGCCCCGCTAGTTCGGGGCCGGCCCTTCTGCTCGATCTTGTCGGCTACCCGCCTTGGCGCTGTCACCGGCGTTGGCCTGGGCTTCCGTTGGCCTGGGCTTCCGTTGGCCTCGGCTCCCGTTGGCCTGGGCTTCCGTTGGCCTCGGCTCCCGTTGGCCTCGGCTTCCGTTGGCTCGGCGCGGCTTCCCCACCGGGAGGCATCAATCCTGCGCGGGTCCTTCTACGTTGGGGCGCAAGCCCTTGCCCGAGCCCTCGGCGCCTGAGCGTCGGTCCTTCTCGACGCGTCGGCCCTTTGCGTGCCGCTCGACGCCGGAGTCAGCCGACCCGGCGGGCGGTGCCGGAGCAGGCGTGACCTCCTCGCCCCCGGAAGCCGGGACGCCGGCCTCCTCGGCCCCGGACGCGGCGACGCCGCCGGACACGGCGACGCCGCCGGACACGGCGACGCCGCCGGTCGCGGCGACGCCCGCCTGGACCGATGGCTCCGCGGCGGAGAGGTCATGCTCGGCCGGCGAGTCTGCCTCTGCCAGCGAGTCCGGCTCGACGGGCGAGTCCGGCTCGACGGGCGAGTCTGTCTCCACGGGCGAGTCCGGCTCGACGGGCGACGGAGAGGGCTCCGGCACCGAAGTGGTCTGCCCAGCCGAGGCAGCGATGACCGCCTCCTCGGAGGCCAGCCCAGCGTCAGGCTCTACCGTTTCGGAGGGCGGGACGCCCGACGAGGAGGCCGGCGCGGCAGCCTCGGAAGCGGCGTCGCCCGAATCGACGGCTTCGGGCGGAGTCGTCACGGCCTCGGCGGTGGACGACCGAGTCATGGCCGGCACGTCCTCGACGCCAGCGGACGCTGACGCGCCATCCTCCACGCCGGGAGGCGCCGCCGTGCCGTCCTCGACGCTCACGGGCGCCGCCGCGACTGTGGCCGGCGTCAGCAGGTTCACCGGCTCGTTCGGTCGGGACGCGTGCTCCGGATCCCCGTGCCGCTTCGCGAGCTCCGCCGGGCCACCGAACAGCTCATGCATCGTCGCCGTATGCGCGGCCCGCAGCTCATCCAGCGCGATCTCGAACTGGCCGTGGACCTGGAGGACCGGCTCTCCCGTGGTCACGCCGATCGGCGCACACGGCACGTTGTACTCGGCCGCGAGCGCGACGAACGCCTTATCGTGTCCGCGCGGGACCGCGACCAGCGCTCGGCCCGCCGACTCGCTGAACAGGTAGACGAACGGCGTGTTCTGTGCCTCGTGCTCGGGCAGCACGATGCGGGCGCCGATGTTGCGCCGCAGGCAGCTCTCGACCAGGACCTGGGCCAGACCACCATCGGATAGGTCGTGCGCGGCGCTGATGTGTCCCCGCTGTGAGCCGGCGGACAGCAGCGCGCCCAGCGTCCGCTCATGGGCGAGGTCGACCTTCGGCGGCCGGCCGCCGAGGTGGCCGTGGGTGACCCAGGCCCATTCGGAGCCGGACAGCTCGCACCGGGTTTCGCCGAGCAGGAAGAGCAGATCGCCTTCGGCGGTCGGCGGCGGCGGGAAGCCCATCGGAACGCGACGCGCCACGTTGTCGAGGATGCCGAGCACGCCGACCACCGGGGTGGGGTGGATTGCGGCCGCTCCGGTCTGGTTATAGAAGCTGACGTTGCCTCCGGTGACCGGGATGCCGAGCTCCTGGCAGCCGTCCGCGAGACCCCGGACCGCCTCGGCGAACTGCCACATCACGGTCGGATCCTCGGGCGACCCGAAGTTGAGGCAGTCGGTGACGGCGACCGGCTCGGCGCCGGTGACGGCGACGTTCCGGTACGCCTCGGCGAGCGCGAGCCTCGCGCCCTCGTATGGGTCGAGCCGGGCGAACCGGCCGTTGCCGTCGACGGACAGCGCCACGCCGAGCCCCGTGCGCTCGTCGATCCGCAGCACCCCGGCGTCCTCGGGCTGGGCCAGCACGGTGTTGCCGAGCACGTACCGGTCGTACTGCTCGGTGACCCAGGTCTTGTCACAGAGGTTGGGCGACCCGATCATCCGCAGCACCGTGGCCCGCAGCTCGTCCGGCGTGGCCGGTCGTGGCAGCGTCTCGGCGCGGTCCGCCTGCAGCAGGATCAGGTCGGCGGGCTCCCGGATCGGCCGGGCGTAGACCGGACCGTCGTCGGCCAGCGAACCGGGCGGGACGTCGACGACGACATGGTCGTTCCAGCTGATCACGAGGCGACCGGGCAGGCCCGGGGTCTCGCTGGGGGTGACCTCGCCGATCGCGGTGGCCCACACGCCCCATTTCTCGGCCACCTCCAGCACCTGCTCGAGCTTCTCCGGCTCGACGATCAGCAGCATGCGCTCCTGCGACTCGCTAGCCAGGATCTCGGTCGGCGACATCGACGGCTCGCGTAGCGGCACCCGCTCCAGCCAGACCCGCATGCCGGTGCCGGCCGCTGCCGCGGTCTCGGTGAGCGCGCAGGTCAGGCCCGCGCCGCCGAGGTCCTGGATGCCGACGACCAGGCCGGCGTCGTACAGCTCGAGGCAGCTCTCGATCAGCAGCTTCTCCATGAACGGGTCGCCGACCTGCACCGACGGGCGGCGCTGCTCGGCGCCCTCGTCGAAGGTGGCCGAGGCCAGCACGGAGACGCCGCCGATGCCGTCCCGGCCGGTCCGCGCGCCCAGCAGCACGACGATGTTGCCGACGCCCGCCGCCGCCTTGTTCTGCAACCGCGCGACCGGCAGCACGCCGATGCTCAGCGCGTTGATCAGCGGGTTGCCCTGATAGCAGGGATCGAACACGATCTCGCCGCCGATGTTGGGCAGGCCCAGGCAGTTGCCGTACCCGCCAATGCCGGCGACCACGCCGGGCAGGACGCGCGCGGTGTCGGGGTGATCCGCCGCGCCGAAGCGCAGCGGGTCCATCACCGCGACTGGGCGGGCGCCCATGGCGAGGATGTCGCGGACGATGCCGCCGACGCCGGTGGCCGCGCCTTGGTACGGCTCCACGAAGCTCGGGTGGTTGTGCGACTCGACCTTGAACGTGACCGCGAGGTCTTCGGAGATCTGCACGACGCCCGCGTTCTCGCCGATGCCGGCCAGCACACGGCTGTTCTGCGGTGCCTTCTCGCCGAACTGGCGCAGGTGTACCTTGCTCGACTTGTACGAGCAGTGCTCGCTCCACATGATCGAGTACATCGCCAGCTCGGACGCGGTCGGGCGGCGGCCAAGAATCTGGCGGATCCGGCCGTACTCGTCGTC
>JBKOWB010000006.1:0-4433 GCA_046724195.1 Actinomycetota bacterium | reverse complement strand
GTCCTGCCGGGTGACGCTGAAGATCTCGTTGCCGTTGCGGCCGGGGACGTCGGCGTCGCAGTAGGTCGCGGTGTCGCCGTTCTGGCCGTTGTTGCAGGTCGCCGTGCCGTAGAGCGCGTCGGTCGTCTGGTCCCTGGTCTTCGCGGTCGCGCCGGCCGCGTTGGTGGCCGTCACGGTGAACGTGTAGCCCGTGCTCGGCGTGAGGCCGCTCACCATGAGGCTCGAACAGCTGCCGGAGGCCGACCCGCCGCCGTTGTTGGCCGAGATCGAGCAGCTCGCCGTGCCGCCGCCCGCCGCCACGCTGAACGTCACGGTGGCGGTGTTGAACGTCGCCGACGAGCCGGTGATCGTCACGGTGGGCTTGTCCACGGTCTTGGCCGTCGCCGTGCCGGGTTGGCTCGCGCCGGCCTCGTTGACGGCACGCACCTCGACGGCCACGGTCTCGCCGGTACCGAAACCGGTCAGTGTCACGGCGGTGCCGTCGGTAACGTCGGTCGACCGGCCGCCGGCCGCGACGACGTACTTGGTGATCGGCCGGCCGTTCTCCGCCGGTGCCGCCCAGGTCACCCGGATCGCGCCGGCCTGGTCGCCGACCGTGGACGCGTCCACCGCGTCGGGACGGTCCGGCTTCGCGAACGGCACCACGCTGTTACTGATCGGCGAGGCCTTCGACCCGGCGCCGCGCTCGTTGATCGCGACGACCGTGAACGCGTACTGCTTGCCGTACTCGAGCTGCCCGTCCTTGATGATCAGCGACGTGCCGGCGGCGTCGCCGACAGGTGCGCTGCTGCCGTCGGAGACCGCGGTCACGGTGTACTTCTTGATCGCGAGGCCCTGCCCGTTCGCGGCCGGCCAGCTCACCACGACCGTGCCGTCCGGCCTGGCCTGGGCCGTGGCGGCCGTCGGCGCGTCCGGGACCTCGGACGTCGGCCGCACCGGGTTGCTGGTCCGCGACGGTCCGTCGCCCTTCGCGTTGACGGCGCGCACCTCGAACCGGTACGTCTCGCCGTTGGTCAACCCGGTCACGTCGAGCGCGCGCTGGTTCGCGCCGACCTGGAACGTCTTGCCCGCGCCCACGACGACGTACTTGCTGATCTCGGCGCCGTTCGGGTTCGCCGCCTGCCAGGTGACCCGTGCTTCGGCGTTGCCGGCGGCGGCGTGTACGTTGCGCGGCGGGCCCGGCTTGCCGACGACCGGCTTGCGCGGCTTCGGCGGCGGGGGCGTCGGCGGAGTGGGCGGCTTGTCGCCGCCGAGGACGTCGTTGGCGTACTTGTCGACCACCCGCACTGTGTGCGCGTTGTCCACGACCCGTGCCGTCGAGGAACCCGGCGCGTTGATGAACAGGTAGTTTTCGCGGACCTCGAGTTCCAGCGGCCCGCCCGCGTTGGCGAAGCCGATGCTGGTCTGCTCGCGGCCGGCGGCGTCGAACACGTGTACCAGGCCGGTCTCGTCGTCGGCGACGTAGAAGAAGCCCTCCCAGGCCACCGCGGGCTGCATCCGCGCGCCCTCGCCGGGCACCTGGAAGTCGCCGCGCATGCCGCCGCCGGCCACTACGTACACGTGCCGGGCCTGCGGCACCGTGACCGGTACGGCCAGGCCGTCGGTGCGCGGCGCCAGCGAGCCCGGGCCGGCCAGCGGCAATGCCGTGGTGGTCTGCTGGTCGTCGGCGATGGTGGTCAGCGCGTTCGTGGTGCGGTTGAGGACCGCGACGCCGGCGTCAAGCGTGGAGATCGCCAGGTCGTGGCTGGGCGGCGCGACCGTCGCTGTGTTGATCAGCTTTGGGCCGAGCGCCGCGCCGCCGCCCGTGCCGCCGTTCGGCGCGTCGGACGGTAGGGGAGCGGGCGTGATCGCCGAGACGGTGCCCTCACTCGGCACCGCGATCCACAGCCGGCCCTTGCCGTCGAAGATGCCGCCGGTGATGCCCGGCGGATAGCGAAGCGGCTCGCCGACCGGGGTCAGCGTGCGCGGATCGAGCTGGCGCACCACACCCTGCACGGCGTCGATGACGAAGGCCGCGTCATCCTGCAGCGCGACGCTCACGCCGATGCCCGACGTGGTCGGCGTGGTCGCGAAGACCTGCAGCGAGGTCAGGTCCATCGAGCTGATCACGCCGGTGTTGACGTCACGCAGGATCACGAACCGGTCGCTCTGGCTCACCTGCATCTGGTGGCCCCGTGCCTTGGGCACGTCGACCCGAGTGTCCACCTTGGCCGTCACGCCGTTGATCCGGGCCATCTCGCCCTTCGTGCGACTCCACACCCAGGACGCGGCGTCGTAGCTGGCCACCGCCTGGTCGGCCGCGCCGAGCCCCAGCACGGTGAGGCCGAGCCCGGCCACGAGGCTCAGGACCGTGCCGATCGTGACCAGACCTCCGCGACTGCGCCAACGGCGCTTCGGCGAAGCGCCGATCACGTCATCTGCACTGGTCACTGCCCTAGTCCTCCCCGCCCGGCCGTGCCCTCGTCAAGGACGCAGGCCATCATAGGGGTAGGCGCACCGCTGTGGACACCCGCAAAGTTACGGTTCTGAATACTTAAGATCGCCCTCGGTAGCCGCTACTTGGGCTGTCTCGGCAATGTGGACGGTGCACGGCTGGTGCAAGTCTGCGGCGAGCTCGCGAATTTTGTCGTGCTGTACACCGCCACGATCGCGAAGCAGTAGTTCAGCTGGGCGCTGAGTCCCTGCAGGTCGAACGACGTTTCCCCAGGTCCGACCTGACCCATCGGCCGGAGTACCTCACCCGGATGGCCGCCGGTGATCAGGAACGTGGTTTTGCCGTCCGCCGGGTCGATCCAGGTCAGCCGGACGGCCGAGCCGTTGTCGTCGAGGCGCACGTCGGTGGGCGGCGGACCGCCCAGAGTTGGCACGTTTTCGCCTTCGCCGCCGCTCCCGCGGTTGGCGAGGACCACAACCAGCGCGACGACCGCGATTACCGCGGCCAGGCCCGCGGCAATCGCCGCGAACACCACCGAACCCCGCTTCTGGTCCTTTTGGTAAGGCTCTCCTTTTTCGTACGGGCTTGAGACTCCTGCCCGCGTCGGAACGATGTGCTGAACCGGCGGCGGCGGAGCGGCGACGGGCTGCGCGACGGTCGCCTCGGTGAGGGCGTAGTGGTAAGAGGGCCTTTGCTGGATCGGTGCCTGCTGGACCGGCGCGTGCTCAATGGGGGAGTGCTGAACTGGCCCCGGCTGGACCGGGGGCTGCTGGGTCGGGCCGTCCGTCGGTACCGCTGCCGGATCGTCTCCGAGATAAGCCCGCGCCCGCGCGACCGCCCAATGGTCCGCGCCGAGGACGGCCGCCCCGGTCCCGGCCACCCGGCCGAACGCCTTGCGGGCCTCGTGCCGGTTGCCGAGCTCCTCCGCCACCACGCCCAGGTCGAACGAGATCTCCAGCATCAGCGGGTCGGAGTCACCGAGCCGCCACTGCCCGGCGGCGTACGCCTCCTCGAGGACCCGGCGCGCGGCGGACGGGTCGTCGGCCTGCTGGTGCATCCGGGCGAGCTGATGCAAGGTCGCCAGGACGTCCGGATCATCCTCACCGAGCGTGCCCTTCCCGGCGTCGACGGCATGCTCGAGCACCGCGCGCGCACCAGCAAGATCACCGGACCCGGCCAAGGCCTGCGCGCGCTGGCGGACGGCAAGAAGCGGGGACGGCTGAGACACCCCGCCATGCTGCACGGTACGTGCCGGTCACGCCAGGCCGGCCAGACCTTATGTCCAAGATTGTTCCGGCCGATGGCGCGCGCCGCCCGGCTGCAGCCGGCTCGGACGGCCGTGTAAAGTACTCTGCTGAGCGGCCCGCCGGGCTGCCGATGTCGGGTGCAAACCCAAGGTCGGCGCGGCTAGGCTGTGCTTTTGCAGGTCCGGGTGGCGGAATGGCAGACGCGCTAGCTTGAGGTGCTAGTGCCCTTTATCGGGCGTGGGGGTTCAAGTCCCCCTCCGGACACACTTTAGTACATGATCCATTTGGCGAGGCCTCTGCTTGAATCAGGCGGAGGCCGGGCTTGTATGTGAGCTTGAGTCCGAGCTGCCGGTAAACCTCGGCTTTATCCGCGGGTTCTGCTTGCCGCAGGATCGCCGCGATGCCGGCCATGGCTTCGACCAGGGTGTTGATTTCGTCGGCGGTCATGGTGCGGCGCCCGGTGATCCGTCGTAGGTCGGCTTCGGCGACGGCTTTCTCGGCTTGGACCTGGGTGATCCACTGCTGGACCAGGACCGGGTCGGTTCCGGCGTCGAGTGCGGCTCGGTACCGGTCGAGCTTGGTCTGACAGGTGTTGATCTTCTCGCGGGCGGCGATGACGCGGTGCTGGTCGGCGTCGTCGTGTTGGGCGTCGGCCATTGCTTGCATGGTGGTGCGCAGGTTGGCGGGCGAGAATGCCCGGCGGATCCACGGGTCGACGAGCTCGACGATCTTGTCCTCGCGCAGGTAGAGGC
>JBKOWB010000134.1:0-5476 GCA_046724195.1 Actinomycetota bacterium | reverse complement strand
GCCCGAGGCCGGCGAACCAGCGGCCGGCGCGGCGGCTCTGGTCGAACTCGATGGGTTGATCCTTGCGACCGGCGGTGACGCCGGCGGCGGGGCGACTGTGGAGCGGGTAGCGTGCGGCGCGTCGCTCTTGGTGCCCGGTCTGCTCGCGCCTGGCTGGCTTACACCCGGTTTGCGCGCACCGGGATCGGTCGCGCCGGGGTTGCTCCTGCCCCGATTGGCTCCGTCGGGTGTCGGGGACGCCGCGGGACGGGAGGCGGACGCTGGCTTCGTGCGTGATACCGGCGCCGGCGCCCCCGCGGGCTTTGCCGGCGATACGGGTGCCGGCGCTCCCGGGCGGGACTGAGTGCGGGCCCGCGCCGATTGCCTCGCCTCCTGCGCGGGCGTGCTCGGCACGACTGCCGTGCGTGCCGGCGGCCTAGCGGCCGCGCCGGGAGACGCGTTGGCCGCCCGCCGTGCCCGCCGCTCCGCGGCCCACTTTCCGATCGCCACGGTCAGCGCCGAACCGGCCAATCCGGCCAGCACAGCGTAGGGCGCGATCAGGTATGCCGACTCGAGCGAGCCGGACAAGCCGCTCAGCCGCGGGGCCAGCACGAAGAACGTGGCCGCCACGAGCAGCGGGCCAACTGCGCCGGAGGTGGCCGCGCCGAGGCCGAGGTCGCCTCGGCGGACCGCCGGCCCGGCAGCGACGATGCCGATGACCAACGCGGCCAGCAACGTCAGCAACGAGCCGGGCCAGTAGATCGCGCCGTACCGCGTACCGGGCCCCGCGAACTGCCAGCCGGTGAGGTACGTGGGCGAGGAGCGGTGCCAGATGAGCTCGACCACGATCGCCGCGATCGCGAGTGCCCACAGCCAGGCCGCGGTCGCGATCAGATTGGCCGCGACCGGCCTGGAGACCACGGCCCAGTACGCGATCGCAAGTCCGAACAGGATGCCGGCGACCGCGTACCCGGCGACGATGGTCTGGGGCGAGAAGGTGTCGGACCGTACCGCTGCTCTGGCCGGAATCGCGATCAGCGCGACCGTCACCACGGCCCCGATCGCGGCGGCGGCCGCGAGCGCGAAGCGCCACGGCCCACCGGGCCGGGTCGAGACCGAGGGATCGGAACGGAGGCGGGAAGCGATCACCGCTCCGAAGACCGTCGCGTTGGCCGTGATCCACGTAGCCCAGCCGAGACTGCTCAGCCAAGTTGTGTCGTCGACGGTCTCCGTCACCGGCCAGATCACCACGCCGAGGCCGTAGCCGAGGCCCAGTTGGGCAGCGCCCGTTCCCGCCGCCAGTCCGGCTGCGGCGGCCACGTGAGCTGTCCAGCCTTTCTCGGCCATGCCGGGCACTGTAGCGGTAGGTGACGATACCTGCGAATTCGTCCCGACGTCGTGACGGAGGGTAGATGTCGTGACAGATGAACCGCGGTAGCCCCGGGATTGGATACGTTGACCCGGGCAGCTAGCGAGAGGATGCGGCGATGTCCGACGAGCGTGAGCAGGGACCGCGCCCAGATGAGACCCGGCAGTTCTCGCCGTTCGAGGACGAGAACGATGCCACCGGGATCCAGGGCACGCCCGGCTCGAATCACCCGGACGATGGTCCCCGATCGAGCGACGCGTGGGTCTTCGACCGCTCCGATCAAGCGCCGGGGGACGACGACGCGACCGCCGTGGCCCCGCAGCGCGACGCGACATCGATCATGCCGCCGGTCGACGATTGGGGTACGGGCCGAGCCGAAGCGCCGTGGGCCGGCCGGGCCGAGGTGCGTCCGCCACGCCCGGGCGTGGACAGCGACTACCCGGAGAGCGACTGGGCCGACGTTCCATCGCCGGAGCCGGGCGGCAAATGGTGGATGCCGATCCTCATCGGCATCGTGGCTTTGATCCTGGTGGCGCTGCTCGGCTGGGGAATCTGGCTGATCATCCGCGCCCAGGACAAGAACGACGGGACGCCGGCCCCGGTGCCGACGACGTCGGCCGCCCCACCGCCCACCACCCAACCGACGACGAAAGCCACCACCGAAGCGCCGACCACTCGACCGACGACGACCGAGCCCACCCAGACCGCGGTGACCATCCCGGCGTTGCGCGGGCTGTCCCAGCAGGAGGCTCAGCAGGCGTTGAGCAGGCGCGGACTGGCGTCCCGGCTACGGTTTGTGCCGAGCACCGACGCTCCCCCCGGCACCGTGATCGACAGCGACCCGCCCGAGG
The DNA here is from genome assembly GCA_046724195.1 of Actinomycetota bacterium. Classification (GTDB taxonomy): domain Bacteria; phylum Actinomycetota; class Actinomycetes; order Mycobacteriales; family Micromonosporaceae; genus Actinoplanes. Next base: position 3,277 of record JBKOWB010000134.1, on the reverse strand, counting down.
GCCAGGAGGTACCTCCGGACACAGTTGTCACGTTGATCATCGCGGCCACGCCAACGCCGACCACGTCGAGCACCTAGGTAGCAGACCAGCCTGGCGGTCAACCTACCTTGGTCAGCTCTCGGGGAGCGCGCTTCAGTGGGGCCACCACGCGCACGCTGAGGCGACTGTGCCGCAGCGCGGCCCGGATGGCGATGGCGACCACCGCAACGCCGACGATGGTGATCGCGATGCCGGCGATGTCCGAACCAGGCACGGTTACGACGCCGGCCGCGATCGGCAATCCCACCAGGGTGGCGAGTCCCGTCACCTGCACCGGCGCCGCGACGAGCGGATGTGCGGCCGCGGCACGCAGGCCGGGAGGCACGGGCGTACCGGGCGCGGTGGCGAAAGCCCCCGCGCCGCGCCGGACCTGCGTGAGGCGGCGTACGGACACGGTCAGCACCACCATCGCGGGTATCGCGGGCAGCAGGGCGGCCGCCGGCGCCGCCGATGCGCCGGGGACCAGTCCGGTGATCACCGGCACGGTAACGAACACCGCGGCCCCCGCACCGACCAACATGGACAGCAACCCGGAGCGCCGCCGCAGCTCGCTCGCGCACTGGGCGGTCGGTAGCCCCTCCACCAGCAGAGCGGCGGTGAGCCAGATCGCCGCCAGCGCGCCGGCTAGGATCAGGTCTGTCACGGTGTTCACAGCGACAAGCCTTCACCCGCGCGGCAACCACCAAAACCGGGTTATGCCCGGACTCCGTACCCGTAGGGGTGGGCCCTATCACGTTCCGTGAGCGTGGAAACACGGAGCGTGCTCAACGCTATGGGCAAACGTTAACATTTGACCCGGCGGGACCGTGACCGAAGTCCCAGTGTCACGTAATAGACCCGTCGGCGTCACACCGCGAACGTGTGCACCTGCTCGGTGGCGGGCGCGGGCGGGTTCGCCTTCCAGACACCGGCCTTCTGGGCGGCCAGCCGTGCCAGGTACGCCGGGTTGAGCAGCACGTAGCGCCGCCATAGCCGCTTGGGCTCGAGGCCGAGCCGCCACAGCCACTCCAGCGCGTACTTCTGCATCCACGGCGGCGGGTTCCTCAACAGGCCGGCGTGGTAGTCGAAGGCGGCGCCGACCGCGAGCAGCGGCATGTCCAGCAGCGGGCGCATCGCGTACGCGAAGACCTCCTGGCGGGGGCAACCCAGGCCGACCAGTACCACGCGCGCGCCCGCCGCCTTGATCCGCTCCGCGATCTCGACGTCCTCGCCGGGCTGAACGCTGCGGAACTTCGACGCCTCGACGCCGGCGATCTTCAGCGCCGGGAACATGCCTTCCAGCGCCGGCACCAGCCGGTCGAGCGTCGGCTGCGTGGAGCCATACAGATAGACGGGCAGGCCCTCCGCGGCCGCCTGCTCGAGCACCTTGAGCGTCAGCGTCGGACCGTAGACGCGATCGGCCAGGGCGGCACCGTGAAGCAGGTTGAGCGCCAAACGCACCGGCTGGCCGTCCGGGGTGACAAGGTCGAACGAGTTGAGCCGGCCGTTGTGTGGCTTGTCGAGCACGCCGGTCATCACGCCGTGTACGGCGAGCGCGGTCACCGCGAAGTGCTTCCGCTCCCGCGCGGCATCCATGATCTGGGCGGTGGCGGCCTCGTAGTCGACCGCGTCGACGAGGACGCCGAGGACGTTGCGCTTCCCCTGGGCGATCACGCTGGAATCCACTTGTCGACGTTGGCCTCGTATATCTCCTGCAGGATCATCGGTACGTCATAGACCTGTTTCCAGGCCGGGTAGTCGGCACGGAAGGCGGCCATCGAGCCGATCCACCAGATGTGGTCACCGATCCGGTTCTGGTCCACGTACTCGGTGATCATCTCGGTGCCACTGATCTTCTCGGCCAGCGCGAACGCTTCGAGATTGGAGCAGTTGGAGTACCGGCCGCCGCCGAGGTTGTAGACGGCCGCCGACCGGGGATCGCGGAAGAACGCCTCGAACGCGCTGAGCACGTCGTGGCTGTGGATGGCATCACGGACCTGCTTGCCCTTGTACCCAAAGATCTTGTACGTGCGGCGTTCCATGTTCGCGCGCATCACGTAGCCCAGGAAGCCGTGCAGCTCGGTGGCCGAGTGTGCCGGGCCGGTCAGCGTTCCGCCGCGGAAGACCGCCGTCTTCATGTCGAAGTAGCGACCGAACTCCTGGACCATCACGTCCGCCGCGACCTTGGACGCCCCGAACACCGAGTGCAGGGACTGGTCGATCGACATGTCCTCGGTGATGCCGTCCGGAAAGTACGGGTGTGCCGGGTCGAGCTCCCAGCGGGTCTCCTGCTCGACCAGCGGCAGCGAGTTGGGCCGGTCGCCGTACACCTTGTTGGTGGAGCAATGGATGACCGGCGCCTCGATGCAGTGCTCGCGGACGTTCTGCAGCACGTTGAGCGTGCCGGCCGCGTTCACGTCGAAGTCGGTGAAGGGGTCGCGTACGGCCCAGTCGTGCGACGGCTGCGCCGCGGTGTGGATCACCACGGCAATATCGCGGCCGTAGTGCCGGAAGATCTTCGCCAGCGCGTCGCGGTCACGGATATCCACCCCGTGATGGGAGTACGCGGCACCCAGCTCGTCGGAGAGCCGCCGGACGTTCCATGCCGTCGAGGCTTCCGGGCCGAAGAACTCCTGACGCATGTCGTTGTCGATCCCGACCACGTCTAGGCCGAGCCCGGCGAAGTGCCGGACCGCCTCGGAGCCGATGAGACCACCGGAACCGGTTACCAGGGCGACAGCCACGAGAACGACACTCCAGCTCTTCGGGGACGAAAATCAGCCGTGAGCATAACGCGGTCACACTCACGCTCCGTTCATCACCCAAACGAGCGGCACGAACCGAGGAGGCCCCTACAGAGAGCCAGAGGTTGAGCGCCACCACCGGGGGTGGACGCAACCATCGGGGGCGGACGCAACCATCGGGGGTGAGCGCAACCATCGGGGGTGAGCGCAACCACCGGGGATGAGCGCAAGCACCGGGGTGGGCGCAACCATCGGGGGTGGGCGCCACCATCGGGGGTGAGCGCCACCATCGGGGGTGAGCGCCACCATCGGGGGTGAGCGCCACCATCGGGGGTGAGCGCAACCACCGGGGGTGAGCGCAGCCACCGCAACGCGGGGCATCCGGGGGCTCGGCCCCCGGAGCAGACATGACGAGCGCTCCCGGTCCGCGCTTTCCGCGGACAGGGAGCGCCCAAGCGCTCGTGGGGATGGGGGGAGTTGAACCCCCACGTCCTTCCGGACACACGGACCTGAAC
>JBKOWB010000010.1:0-3095 GCA_046724195.1 Actinomycetota bacterium | reverse complement strand
CCGTCAACACATTCATGTCCGCCGACGGTGCCGTCCTCAACCGCAACCGGCGCACCGTGGTCCTGCGCAACCCCGTCCAGGAGTCGTAATGCCCCTCACCTTCCAGGTCGGAGACGTGCTGCCAACGCTGCGGCACACCGTCACCACCCTTCAGCTGTTCCGGTACAGCGCGGTCACCTGGAACCCGCACCTCATCCACTTCGACGAGTCCTACGCCCGCGAGGAGGGCCACGCCGGCCGCGCGCTGCACTCCCACCTCCGGGCGGCGCTCGCCCTGCGCTGCGTCACCGAGGGCCTCGGCCCGCAGTGGCAGGTCACGAACGTCGCCTACCGCCTGCGGAAGCCCGTCTACGCGCCGGCCGAGGTGGCCTACACCGCCAGGGTTACGGCGGCCGAGGGCGACGGCATGACCCTCGAGCTCATCGAGGAGAACGCCTCCGGCGAGGTGGGGTTCGAAGGGACGGTGCGGGTCAGCAGAACCGGGGGACAGAACACCAGCCGTCCTGTGGCGACAGCGGGAGAGAGAACATGACATCGGCATCGGGACGGGGGCAGCGTCGCATCCGCGTCGGGAACTGCTCCGGCTTCTACGGTGACCGGGCTTCGGCCATGGCCGACATGGCCCGAGCCGGCGGCGTCGACGTCCTCACCGGTGATTACCTCGCCGAGGTCACGATGCTGATCCTCGGGAAGGCGCGCGCCAAGGACCGCACCAAAGGGTACGCGACGACGTTCCTGCGGCACCTCGACGCGGCGCTCGAGCACCTCGTCGCGAACCGGATCCGGCTCGTCGTCAACGCCGGCGGACTCAACCCCGCCGGACTGGCCGACGCCACCCGCGAACTCGTCGCACGACACGGGTACGACCTGCGGGTCTCCCACGTCGACGGTGACGACGTCTTCGGCCGCCTCGGCGCGCTCCAGCAAGCGGGCCAGTCCCTGCCGCACCTGACGAGCGGCGAAGCCCTGTCGTCCTGGCCGCACCAGCCCCTGACGGCCAACGCCTACCTGGGCGGGTTCGGCATCGTGCGCGCCCTGCACAACGGCGCCGACATCGTCATCACCGGCCGCGTCGCCGACGCCTCACTGGTCGTCGGTCCCGCCGCCTGGTGGTGGAGCTGGACCCCGGACGACTACGACGCCCTCGCCGGCGCCGTCGCCGCCGGACACGTCATCGAATGCGGGCCGCAGGCCACCGGCGGCAACTTCTCCGGGTTCCGGGCCATCGCCGACCTCGCGCAGCCCGGGTTCCCGATCGCCGAGATCGCCGCCGACGGCACCTCGGTGATCACCAAGAACCCGGGCACCGGCGGCGCCGTCACCTCCGACACGGTCACGGCTCAACTGCTCTACGAGATCGGTGAACCGGCGTACCTCAACCCCGACGTGACGACCCACCTGGACACCGCCCAGCTGACCGACCTCGGCGACGACCGTGTCGAGATCCACGGCGTGCGCGGCTCGGCGCCACCCGCGACGACCAAGGTCGCGATCACCGGAGTCGGCGGCTGGGAGAACAGCGTGATCCTCGCGCTCACGGGCACCGACCTCGACGCGAAGGCCGCCCTCGTCGAGCAGTCCGTCAACCGCTACAAGCAATCCGTTGACGGGCTCGACGCGGTGGCGGTCGACCGCATCGGGCAGGCCCAGCCCGACTCTGACCGCCAGGACGCGGGAACCGAGCTGCTCAGGATCGCCGTGCAGGGGACGGAACGGGCCGCCGGGCGCGCCTTCTCGTCGCGGATGGTCGAGCTGGCCCTGTCCAGCTACCCCGGGTTGTACACCCTCGGCCCGCCGCAGGCCGGGTCGGCATTCGGTGTCTACTGGCCGGCACTGCTCGACCAACGGCTGCTCGAACACACAGTCCACCACGATGACGGCACGACCGAGACCATTGCACTCGCCAACCTGCCCGGCGCCGGCGGCGAGGCGGCACCGCAGGTCGAACCGTCGCCGGGGCAACCGCTGCCGTACAGCGACGAACTGGTCGTCGTCCCACTCGGCGAAATCGTGCATGCCCGCTCCGGCGACAAGGGCGGCGACGCGAATCTCGGCGTCTGGGTACGCAATCGCGACGCATGGGAGTGGCTCAGGTCGACCCTCACCGTCGACGAACTGCGGCGCCTTCTTCCCGAAACCCGCGAGCTGGCGGTCTCGCGTTACGAGTTGCCCAACCTCGGCGCGGTCAACTTCCTCATCCGCGGACTGCTCGGCACCGGCGCCACCTCGACCCTGCGGCTGGACGCGCAGGCGAAAGCGCTCGGCGAATGGCTGCGCTCACGTACCACCAAAGTGCCGCGATCGCTTGTGAAGACGTAGCCCAACGGCGCCACCGTGGTCGGCCTGGACAGCCGACCGGGTGGCGCCTGCGGGTCGTCCCGGCCCGGGGCCGCCGCAATCGATGGCGTGCTCCCTTGGCGGATCGACCGTCCACGGACGCGGACGCGCGAGGTGTGCCGGTTGGCAGGGTGGGCGCCTACCAGGCGGCGATGTCGGGGAGCTTGCGAGCGGCGATTTGTTTGGCTTCCTCGGCAGGTATGGCGAGCGTGCGCAGGAGGGCTTCGGCGAGTTGGTCGACCGCGGTTTCGTCGATCTGCCCGGCATCGTTCAGCTGGACGCGGAGCAACCCGAGTAGGCCGCCGGCTACGGCGCCGAGGGCGATGTCGGGGTGGGGAACGGTGAAGCACCCGGCGGCCTGGCCGATCCTGATGTCGCGCAGCGCGCGAGGGGCCAGGCCGCGGGGGATGTCCAGGAGGTCCAGGCCGGCGCCGGTGATGAACCGGGCCAGCTCGGGGTGGGTCCAGCCGAGCCGGCCGGAGATGCGGAAGGACGTGGCGAAGACCTCGGCTGGGTCGTCGATCCCGGCGCAGGCGCGGTCGATCATCCGGCCCCAGTGCTCCAGTACCTCCTCGGAGGCGGTGCGGAACAGTTCGTCCTTGCTGGCGAAGTGGTTGTAGAAGGACCCGAACCCGATGTCGGCGGCCTCGGTGATCTCCTGGATGCTGGCGCGTTCGCCGCGGCCCTCGGCGATCAACCGGGCGGCCGCGTCGATGAGGGCCTGCCGGGTGCGCGCCTTGCGCCGGTCCAGCCGGGTC